>LJCR01000403.1 GCA_001399705.1 Kouleothrix aurantiaca | reverse complement strand
CATGCACGCGCTTGCTCATCAGCACGGGCTGTGGGTTGGCCTGGCCGAAGGGTTCCAGCACAGCAATCTGCGCCAGCAGCTCCCAGCTCAGGTGCGCCAGCGGCACCTCGGCGTCGATATCGAGCGGCGGGAGCTGCTCCATGTCGGGCAGGCGCTTGGCGGCGTAGGCCAGCAGGCGCTCCTCCAGCTCGGGCAGCTTGTCGTTCTCGATGGTGAAGCCCGCCGCCGCCGAGTGCCCGCCATAGCGCACAAACAGGTCGTCGCAGCTTGTGAGCGCCTCGATGATATTGAAATCGGGGATCGAGCGCGCCGAGCCGCGCGAGGTTGTTTCGCCGCGCTCCAGCATCAGCACGGGCCGGCCCAGGTCTTCGACCAGGCGCGCGGCCACCAGCCCAACCAGGCCGGCCTGGTAGTCGGCGCTGTCGAGGATGATGATTGGGCGCTCGGTTTTGCCCAGGTCGTCGGCCTGCTGGCGCGCGGCCTGCTGGATTTCTTTGGTCATTTCCTGGCGGCGGCGGTTGGCCTGGTTGAGCTTTTCGGCTAAACCCTGCGCGACGGCCGGGTCGTCGGCCAGCAGGAGCTGGTAGGCCAGCACGGCGTCGTCGAGGCGGCCGGCGGCATTCAGGCGCGGCCCAAGCATGAAGCTGATGTCGGTGGAGGTGATTTTGCCCTGCACCAGACCGGCCGCGAGGATGAGCGCCTTGAGGCCGGCGCGCTGGGTGGCGTTGATCGACTCAAGGCCGGCGCGCACCAGAATGCGATTCTCGCCTTGCAGCGGGCCCATGTCGGTCACCGTGCCAAGCGCTACCACGTCGAGCAGGTCGCGCCCGCGCAGCGGCATTTTCAGGCCCAGCCGCGCCAGCGCCTGCACCAGCTTGTAGGCGATGCCGACGCCAACCAGCGGCTTGAATGGGTATTCGCAGCCGGGCTGCTTGGGGTTCACAATCGCGTAGGCGTCGGGCAAAATTTCGGGCGGGGTGTGGTGGTCGGTCACGATCACGTCGAGGCCCTGCTCGCGGGCGTAGGCGACTTCGCGCACATTGCTGATGCCGCAGTCGACGGTGAGCAGCACGCGCACGCCTTCGGCGGCAAGCTGGTCGATCGCCTCGGTGTTGAGGCCGTAGCCTTCGCGCAGGCGGTGCGGAATGTAGGGCCGGATCTCGCCGCCCATCGCCGTGATCGCCTGCACCAGCAGCGTTACGGCCGTCACGCCGTCGGTGTCGAAATCGCCATAGACGACAATCGGCTCAGACTCGGCGATGGCGGCAGCAACCCGGCGCGCGGCGGCATCCATGCCTTTGAGCAGGAATGGGTCGTGCAGGCCGCTTTTATAGTCGGAAGTCAGAAAGGCGTCGACGCTGGCCTTGTCGCGGATGCCGCGCTGGTAGAGCAAGGTGGCGACAACGGGCGCGAGATGGCGCATGGAAGACAGAACAGCGGGCGGGGCCGGTTCGCGCGGCACCCAGCGCTTTTTACGAGCGGACATGCAGCCTCATAGTGTTGCAGATTGCTGATCGCTAGGCGCGCATTGAAGCGGTTGGCCTGTGTCGAATGAGTATAGCATCTGGGCTAGCGAGGCGCAAACCCTGGGAGGGGCCGCAGAACCGAGAACAAAAGAACCGAGAACCAAAGAACCGAGAACCAAAGAACCGAGAACCGAGAACCGCAAAACTGCGGAACTTGCAACATTTAACCTTTAAAATTTCCAACCTCACCCCAAAATCTCCGTATCTCTGTGCCTTTGTGGTGATTTTCCGGCGCCCTTCGATACACGGCTGCGCCGCACTCAGGACGCTAGTGTTCGCTCTCCCGCTCTCGTGTCTCCCCATCCCCTTGTCTCGCCGTCTCCGTGCCTCTGCGGTGAGTCTTTCGTCCTCGGTTCTGGTTCCTTCGTCCTTGGTCGTTTTAGCGATCAAAGCGGAAGATCGCGGCGTCGGGGTTGGGCGTGCCGGTGAAGAGATCGCGGATGATCTCGGCGGCGATCAGGCTGTAGGTGATGCCATTGCCGCCATAGCCCAGCGCGAAGTAGCCGTTCGGCCACTCGGGCGTTTCGCCGATGTAGGCCAGCCCATCCTTGGTTTCGCCAAACGTGCCGGCCCAGGCGTAGGCCACCTCGATCGGGCCGCGCGGGAACATGGCGTTGTAGCGCTTCATCAGGCGCTCGGTCTTTTTCGGCAGGCGGCGGTCGCGCTTGGCGTCGCTGTCGAACAGGTCGTCTTCGCCGCCCACAAGCACGCGCCCGTCGTCGGTGGTGCGCATGTAGAGATAGGGGCGCGCGCTTTCCCAGATCAGGCAGCCATCTTCGCCCCAGCCGTCGATCGGGCCGCTTGGCTCGCTGATGAATGCGTAGGTGCTTTTGAAGTTGACGACCTTCTGCTTGAGGTACTGCTGCGTTTCAAAGCCAGCGGCAACAGCCACGCGCCGCACATGCACGCGGCAGCCCCGGTCGGTGGTGAGCGTCACACCATCGGCTTCGTGCTCATACTTAGCCACGGTGGTGCGATCGTAGACGCGCGCGCCCATGCCGGCGGCGGCACGGAGCAGCGCGTGCGTGAGGCGATAGGCATCCACCTGTGCGGCGTCGTAGGAAAGCAGCGCGGCCGGGTAATCGAACGAGAAGCGGCTGGTGACGTCGCTGCGTTCGAGGAAATCGAGCCGGATGCCGGCGGCGCGGCGCGCTTCGTACTCGTCGCGCAGGGCGGGAACATCGCGCTTGGTGCTGGCGACGTAGAGACTTTTCTTCGGCATGTAGCCGCAGTCGTCGCCCAGCTCTTCGGTAAGCCGCCCGATCTTGTGGATCGCTTCGAGGCAGAGGTGGTAGCTGCGCACGGCGTGCTCGCGCCCAACCATGCCGATCAGGTCGGCCAGGTGCGTGTCGACTTCATACTGCAGCAGCGCGGTGCTGGCGCTGGTGCTGCCGGTGGCGATGTCGCGCCGGTCGAGCACAACCACGCCGACGCCGGCTTTGGCAAGGTGGTAGGCCACCAGCGCGCCGGTGATGCCGCCGCCAATCACGGCCACGTCGCTGCGCAGATCTTCTGCCAGGGTGGGGTAGCTTTGTATCAGGCCATTTTTGATCGGCCAGAACGGGTAGCCCGATTTAAGATCCATGGAAACTCCGTCAAACAACAAAAAAATATGAGAGCCGCCAGGCGCCCGCGTCGTCAGCATCCCTTCACAAAAAAAAGGCCCCACCCCGTCCCGTCCCCACACCTGGCGGCTACCTTGTGCTACGCACGCGCCTGCATCGGGGATGCACGCTGCCGGCGGCAAAAAGGCTTCTGCTATAATAGCCGCGCCGCCCGGCGGCATTTTTGAGCGCTATAAGGAGAAAACCAATGGCCTATGGTGTGAAACTCGATCCGCGGCCAATCGGGCCGGGGCTGAGCGTGCGCGACCTTGTCGACCAGCACCTGTATGCCTATAACGGGGCGCGGCTGCGCGAAGCCTGCCAGCTCTTCGCCCGCAAAATCGCCCAGCCCGACGTGACCGTGGGCGTGACGCTTTCGGGCGCGCTGACACCAACCGGCCTCGGCACCTCGGCAATTGTACCGCTGATCCGCGCCGGCCTGATCGACTGGGTGGTGAGCACGGGCGCGAACCTGTACCACGACATGCACCGCTCGCTGGGCTTTGAGCTGTTCAACACCACGCCGTTCACCGACGACCGCGAGCTGCGCGACAAGCACATCATTCGCATCTACGACATTCTGTTCGACCAGGACGTGCTGCTGGAATCGGATGAGTGTCTGCGCCAGTGTATTCGCGGCCCCGAGTTCCAGAAAACGATGGGCACCGCCGAGCTGCATTACCTGCTGGGGCGCTACACGCAGGCGCGCGAAAAGGCGATCGGCACCGAGTATGTGTCGATCCTGACGGCGGCGCACGAGTGCGGTGTGCCACTCTACACCTCCAGCCCGGGCGACTCGACGATTGGCATGAATGTGGCGGCGCTGGCGCTGGCCGGCAAC
>LJCR01000402.1 GCA_001399705.1 Kouleothrix aurantiaca | reverse complement strand
GGCGTGTAGGTGAAGCTGCCGTCGCCTGCGATGCTCACCGTGCCGCCCGCCGCCGTCGGCGCGCTTGTCGCGGCGCCTGCGCTCAGCGGGCCAGTGCCCGTATCGTTGCTTAACAGGCCGGGCGCGGCCATCGTCAGCGGCGTATCTTTCAGCGCGCTATACGTGTCGGGGAAGGCCAGCGCCGATATACTCACCGAGCTGGCCACCAGCGTGGTATTTGGGTCGAGTGTGCTGTTGAATGCGAGGTTCGTGGCGTCTGCGCTGCCGGTGTTGCTCACAATTGCCGTGTAGCGCAGCGTATCGCCCGCGCCTGGGCGGCCATTGGCGTCGCTGTCGGCCTGCAATGTGTCGTTCAGGGTCGCCGCGATGCTCGGGCTGCCTGGCGCTGACGCAATGTTGGCCGCAGCGCGCGGCGGAACGGCCAATGCCGGCGCAGTGTTTGCCAGCAGCAGCGCAGACAAGGCTGCAACACGGCAGCCATGGATGATGCTCCGCAGCTGCGCAGGCGATAAAAGACGCTGTGACACGAAGCACTCCTTTGGCCTCAACAGTTCAATTACGAGAAGATTGCCTGGTAGCGCATACCGTCTGGGCCAGGGCCAATCGGCACCAGGAAGATTTCCATGCGCCCAAGGGTTTCGTGCTCGACAGGGTAGATGTGCTGCGGCAGATACGCCGAGGCATCGGGGTCGCAAAAGATCAGCGAGAACTGCTCGCGCCCGGTCGCGCCAGCCGGCGCAAGCTCCGATACGTCGATCAGCTCAACCGCACGCTGTGCCAGCTCGCCGCTGCGCGCCCCGTAGTGGATTTGAAACGTTTGGTGCACACGGGCGGCGAAGTCGGCGCTGCCAGGTTCATTCTGCATTGTGTACCTTTCTCGGCGAGCACTCCAGCAGCAGATACACGCCCTTGTCTTCAATTTGCCGAAAGCCAAGCCGCTCGTACAGGCGCAGCGCCCGGTTGAAGCGCTCGACATGAATGGTGACGGGCAGCGCTTTGCGCGCCCCCTCGGCCAGCAGCCTGCTTAGTATGGCCGAGCCAATGCCCTGGCTGCGATATGTTGGCAGGAGCGCAATATCAACAATGCGGATCTCGCTGCTGTGGCGCGCCACATACAGGCGGCCGATTGGCTGGCCGTCGAGCAGCAGCAGATCAAAGCTGGCCTCTGAGTAATGCTGCTGATAATGGGCGTGCTGTGCGTCGAACTGCATGGCGAGAAAGGCCGCCTTCTGCGCGGCGCTCCACTGCACCTGCGCCAGCTCTTCCTCGCGGGTGCCGGCGTACACGCTGCACAGAAAGGTGCGGTCGGCGGGCGTTATTGGCCGCAGCTCGATCGGGTGGCCCCGTACCGCGCAGAACAATCGCTGTGTTTCAGTCATTGCAGTGCCTCGCTAGGTGCGCGGTGGGTAGACACCTTGCAGCGCAATGCAAAAGTTGAGCGTGAGGTAGGGCATCATGTTGTTGTGCGGCTGGTCGCCGCCCGCTGGTGCCAGCACGCTGTCCGACATCTGCACCAGGTTTGTGTTCGTCACGGTTTGGTACAGCGATGCGCCAATCGAGCGGCCGAGCGCCTCGCTTGGGCCAGGCGCAGGGTCTTCGCCTGGCTGTGTTGTGGCCATGAGGGCATGGCTGTGCGACGGAATCTCGCTTTCCAATAGCGTCACTGTTTCGCTGCCGCCGGTTTCGCCAAGGTCGTGCAGCGAGAGACCTGGCCCCTGGCCCGGGTGCATTGGCGCGTTGCCCTGTATATTCGGTAGCGCAAAGTTCGACATGCCGTTGCCGCCGTAGGTGGTGCCCAGCAGCGAGAATAAGGCAGTGTTCTGCGAAAGCGGCAGGAGTTGGCCGTCGCAGAAGGCCCATCCTGACGGGGCGAAGTTGAACGGGAAGATGCGTATTTCTGCGACAAATGGATCTGCCATCGTGACCTCACGTTGCTAAAAGGCTTCGAGTCGTCTGGCGCCGCCCTATGTCTGCGACGGAAAAATGCCAAACAGCGAGATGATAAAGTCGACGCACAGGTAGGGCTGGAAGTTTGTATGTGGCTGGCTGCCGCCGGTCGAGCTGATTGATGCGGTGCTAAGCTGGCTGGCCGGGTTCATCGAAATGTAGGGCGTGTAGCTTGGCGTCTGCGCCAGCACATTGCCACCTGCGTTTGTTGTTGTGGCGTTGTTTGCCGAAGCGAGCAGCGGATGCGTGTGTGCCGCGATCTGGCTGGAAGTCAGCGTGATCTCCTCCGCGCCACCTGTATCGGCAAGCATAAAACCGTTGCCCTGGTGAATCGGTATGCGCCCACGCAGGTCGGGCAGCGCGAAGGTGCTTTGCCCGTCGCCGCCGTAGGTCGTGCCGATCAGGTTGAAGAGCGCGTCGTACTGCGCGATCGACAGCAGCGAGCCGTCGCAAAAAGCCCACCCTACCGGCGCGAAGTTGCCACCAAACATGCGGATCTCGCCAATGTAGCAATCTGACATGCGTACCTTCCTTCCTTTTCAACCCAGCACCCAAACCACACGCGCCCAAAGCGGCGCAGTGTAAATACGCCAACCTGGCAATCTAATGGCGAAAATATTGTTTCTGCGGGGCGGGAGAGCTACGCGTGGGCGAAAGCCTGGCCCACTGCTACGGCCGGCATCCATTCCATAAACCAGTAGATGCCGCGATCTTCGATTTCCGTAAAGCCAAAACGCTGGTACCAGCGCAGCGCCGGGTTGAACTTTTCGACGTGGATGCGCACGGGGCGGGTGTAGCGCAACGCTTCGTCGAGCACGCCCTGCATCAGCTCGGAGCCGATGCCCTGGCTGCGATACTCGGGCAGCAGTGTGATGTCGATCAGGCGAATTTCGTGGGGCCAGCGCGCCACATACAGGCGGCCAACCGGTGCATCGCCTAGCATAATCACCTGGAAGCGGGCGTTGGTGTAGAAGTTCTGGTAGTGGTAGTGCTGTGCGTCGAACTGCTGACGCAGAAAAATCTCTTGCTGCTGGGCAGTCCAGCCCAAAGGCTCAAGTTCGGCGGTGCGGGTGCTGGCATAGACTGTTCGCAGGAACGGGATATCGCTCGGCTGGATGGGGCGCAGTGTGACGTTGGTGCTCATGCGATTACCTCGGCGCGCGTAGTGCTGAAAGCGGCTTCGTAGTACAGGCCGTGCGGGTCCTGGCGGATGGGCACAATAAACAGGTCGATATCGCCCAGCGCATCGTGCTCGAAGCGGTAGTTGGCCTGCGGAATATACTGGCCGGCCGGCCCGCGCAGCACGATCGAAAACGTGTCGAATGGGCCGTTCGCACGCAGGGCCGACACTTCGATTAATTCCAACGGCAGTGAGCCACCTACTGTAGGTAGCTGAAAGACTGTATCGAGCTGTTGGGCAAATGCGGCGTGCGAGTACGGATCACTCATGCCATCCTCCGAGTTCGTGTCGCTTGTTGATGCGATCGGTGGGGATTGCGAGCAGTTCTTGTGCGGGATGAAGATAGTTTAGTTGATGAGGCCGTTTGGCGCATCAGGTAAATTACGTATATTTGGAAATACACTAAATTCCCTGAGTACGTATGTCGTAGCGGCGCGCGGGCGCGGGGCGACATGGGCTATAATGGCGGCCAGCATTGTTGCCCTGCCCACTGCTCGATTGTCTCTGTCTGTCTGTTCCGCTGGCTGCTATACTTTGTGTGGCCGCCTTGGCGCAAGGAGCCACCATGTTTTTTACTCGCATTGGCGCGCCAGAATGCCTGATCATTCTGGTGGTGCTGCTGATTGTGGCCGGGCTCGCCTTTCGCGGTGGTTTTTTCCGCGGCCGGCGGCGCCAGTAGCCCCTGCGGAGAACCGTATGACACATCCATCACCCAACACTACCGATCTGTGGGAATCGCACTGGGCCTCGGCCGTTTCGAACATCAGCAGTTCGGCCATCCGCGAGCTGCTGAAAGTCACCGAAGAACCCGGCGTGATCTCGTTTGCCGGCGGCCTGCCCGCGCC
>LJCR01000401.1 GCA_001399705.1 Kouleothrix aurantiaca | reverse complement strand
AATGAGGCGCGGGCGCGGGCTGCTGCACTCATCCAGCGCCTCGCCGCGACTATTGATAGTGCCGAGCAGCGCGCAGCGTTTCTGCGCAAAGCCGAAGTTTTTTGACGCCCTGCTATCGCATCTGGCCGCCTTGCCGCTACGAAATTCCTCTAGTCGTGCGGCTGGGGCACCGCCACATAGCTTAGCAGCAAGCCCACAATGCCCGCCAGCATGGTTGCGCCCGTCCACAAATTGGTGGACCACACCAGCTGCCCGCCGGCTTTGAGCAGCAGAAAATACATCAGGTACAGCGCGGCCGGCAAGGCAAAGGCGAATACGCGCAGCGCGAGTGGACGGGTGACAGCGGGCTTGAGCACGAACACCAGCAGATCGCCAAGCGCGCCAGCCAGCAGCGCCACCGGCAGCAGCGCATAGGTTTCGTGCTGCGTGGTCATCAAGAGCGCGTTCAGCGTGAACAGCACGGTGACGCCGCCGGGCAGCAGCAGCCCGCGCCGCAGCGCGAACAGGGTCGCGCCCACCAGCAGGGCCGACTGAACCAGCACGCCCGCGACGCCCATTGCGTGGCCCAGAATGCCATCATCCAGCGATCTGGCCCACACGTCCACAAATGGGTTGGTGAACTGCGTCAGAAACGTGATCACCGAGAGCGTCCATACCAGCGCCAGCAGCGCCGGCAGCCGGCCGAGCACGCCACTTTCTGCGCCATTTCGGCGGGCCGCGCGCAGCGGCGCGCTCACAATCATCGCCAGGCCTGTGGCCAGCAGCAGGTGCGAAGGGCTCAGCAGCGGCTCGATGCCCACCTCAAAGCCAAACATCTGGTGCCAGATCAGATCGAACACGCCGCCAAATGCGAACAGCGGCACGCCCAGGATGGCCAGCTCGTAGCCTGCGGGCGTGGCGTCCAGCCACGTGCGGCCGCGCAGCATGGAGAGGGCCAGCGCGCCGCCCAGCAGCAGCGCTACCGCCAGAAAGCCCGAATAAAACACGGCGTGCCAGGGCGTGAAAAACGTATTATCGACGCGATGGTGATTGTGCGCCCAACCATCCCAGAAACAGCCCGCCCACAAACCAGCCCGAGAGCGCAACCATCGCCCAGTTGAGGCGCACCGCGCCGGCCGGCTGTGCTGCCGCGCTCGCGGAAGGTGCCCGTTCGGCGAGCTGTCCCGCCTGGTTGATCAGCATAGCAATGCTCCTCAAAATTGCTTTGGGCGCTATTGTGAATTATCGTATTGAGCCTGATGTTGGGCAAGAATGGCAGCATGCTCATCGGCGCGAGCGTGGCCAATCTCGCGCTCATAATCGACGCGCACTTGCAGCGCAGTCAAGGCGCGTTCTAGCTCGCCCTGTTGCGCATAGGCTAAGCCAAGGATCCAACTCGCTCGCGCAGCTTCCATACGGTAGCCGGATTCCTCCGCGAGTGCGAGCGCCTGACGCAAGTACTCTACCGCCCCTACAAGGTCACCTTGTATGCGCTGCGTTTTGCCAATATCAATCAAGATCTGTGTCTCTAGACGGCGGGCGCCCACACTCCGACTAAGGTCAAGCGCTTGATTGTAGGCAATGTGAGCTTGCTCTAGTTCTTCGTCAGCAGCATAAGCGAGCGCGAGATAATGGTAGGCATAGGCTTCACGACGTCGATCTCCAATTGCTTGATGGAGAGCTAGTGATTGTTGAATATATGTGATTGCCTGCTCTATTTCACCGAGATCTATTGAGACACGCCCGAGATTGCCTAAATCTGCACCTTCACCATGACGGTCACCCAGCGCACGAGAGATTGCAAGGGCTTGCTGATGGAATTCAATGGCTTGGCGTGCGTCGCCAAGATCACGGTACGCGAGCCCAAGGTTGCCCAACGATACGCCTTCACTATTACGGTTACCAACCTCACGGGCAATTGCAAGCGATTGCTGATGGTATTCAATGGCTTGGCGTGCGTCGCCAAGATCACGGTACGCGATTCCAAGATTGCCCAAGGCGGCCCCTTCACCACGACGGTTGTCAAGTTCACGGGCGATTGCAAGCGATTGCTCAGTTAATTCAATGGCTTGGCGAACATCCCCCAAAGCCATGTATGCGAGTCCAAGGTTGCCCAAAGCAGCACCTTCACCGCTACGGTTACCAACCTCATGAGCGATTGCAAGCGATTGCTGATGGTATTCGATTGCTTGGCGTATATCGCCAAGATGCACATATGCGGACCCAAGGCAGCCCAAGGCGGCGCCTTCAGAGCGACGGTTGTTAAGCTCACGGGCGATTGCAAGCGATTGATGATGATATTCGATTGCTTGGCGTACGTCGCCAAGGTGTTCGTAGGCAAGCCCGATATTGCCCAAGGCGGCGCCTTGACCACGACGATTGTTAATCTCAACAAAAATAGAGAGTACCTGCTGATAGAACTCAATTGCCTGACGTGCTTCGCCCAGATACAAATAACAAGACCCAATAGCGTTTAAAATACTCCCCTGAGTACCCTTGCGTTTTAAACGCTTGGCAGCTTGAAGTGTTTCTTGTAAGCATAGAAGACGTTCCCGCCGGATATCATAGCGTATTGAGCCAATCTCCATTGTCGCTGAAGCGAATGACACATTAATATCGTCAAATACTGACGAGGAAGGCTGTTCGCGCACCCAAGCCCAGGCGGTGTCGATATGCGCTCGCTCACTGTCGAACAGTGACAATCCTGCGATGACTTTTTCATGACCTTGCTCATAAAGTTCATCAGCTTGGTGGGCAATGTGCAAGTAATGGCGAACATAGCGCAACTGCTCACCTTCTGATTCCAGTCGTTCAGCCGCAAAGACTCGGACCAAATCATGCAGGCTGTATCGCTCGGCGACCGAATCATATTCGAGCAGGCTACGTCGATGCAGGGTGCCTAATAAGGAATCGACGCGGGGCGGTACGGCGCGACCACGCTGGCGCTGCGGAGGATCTGATGGTTGGGCTGGTAGACCTGCTTGTTCAAGAGCAGCTTGTTGAGCACGGGCCTCCCCAGCACCTGGCTTAATGCCTTGAAGCGAGATGACTGCTTCGGCAGCGGCAAGATCAAAGCTCGAAAGAAAAACGCTGATCTGGCAAAGCGCGCGCTGCCCTGCGTCATTTAAGGCACGGTAGCTCAAATTAAGCGAAGCTTCGACACTTGCACTTGGGTCATCCTCGGATGAGTCGGGATCGCTGAGATAAAGCATGCGCTCGGCTTCAAGCGCTTGGATATATCGCTGAACATTACGAGTTTGATCAGTAGCAAGCAGACTTGCGCTAATGCGTAATGCAAGCGGTAGACGGCCACACAGTTGTGCAAGGCGCGGTGCAGCGCCACCGAGGCGTGGGCAGATAGCGCGAGCGAGGCGCTCAGCCTCGTCCGATGAGAGTGTCAACAAATCACAGATGTGTGCACCTGGCAAGCTGGAATGATGGCGACTAGTCACCAGTAGCGCACAACCGGGCGGCGGCTCAAGTTCGCGAATCTGGTCGGCAGAACTGGCATTATCGGCAACTACCAGCACACGCCGACCATCGAGCAGCGAAGTGCAGTATGCACGAAGCCCGGCTAAATCTTCGGGAAGCTGAGCCTGGGCATCAAAGGCAAGGATAATGTTTTGAAGAATGCGCTCGGGCGTCAGCGGGCGCTCGCCGACGCCTTGTAGTTCAAGGAATAGCTGGGCGTCGGGGAAATCGGCGCGGAGCTTTTGAGCCACAGTGCAGGCGAGCTGTGTCTTCCCAACGCCACCAAGGCCCCAGATAACTCCAATTGCAGGAAGTCGCTTACTCGTTGCTTCACGAAGCGAAGTAACCAGGCGCTCGATCTCGGCTTCGCGGCCCACAAAATCGGCAACAGGCATGCGTAATTGATGCAGTGGCTTGAAAGGGCCGTGAGGCGTGGTATGGACATTAACAACGTTGAGGTTGGAATTGCTATTGTCGCGGGCCTGAGATATATACTCGCCGCTAGCGTGTTGAGGAGTAGAT
>LJCR01000399.1 GCA_001399705.1 Kouleothrix aurantiaca | reverse complement strand
GCCAGGCACTGTTCGCAGTGCCCGCAGCCCAGCGAGGGGTTGACGACCACGCGCCGCCCAACCCACGCGCTGTCAACTTCCTCGCCCACGGCGGCAACCACGCCGGCCACATCCGAGCCGCCAACGTGCGGCATGGCCAGATTCAGGCCCGGGATGCCGGCGCGCACCCACAGATCGAGGTGGTTGAGCGCCACAGCCTTGACCTCGATCAGCGCCTCGTGCGGGCCAACCACCGGCTCGGGCACGCTGGTGTAGCGCAGCTGCTCGGGGCCGCCATGTTCGTAGAAAACAAGCGCACGCATTCGGAACTCCTTTGTGGGCAGAACCGAGAACTCATTCAGATGGCAGTACCCAGTAAGCCAGACTTGCGAACCTGCAACCTGTAAACCGCCATCAGGTTTAGCACATGACTATACCATAGAAGATGCGCGGCGCTGCGTGCTATGATGACGGCGGCGCGGAACCGGATAGACAAAGGAAGAACGGATGCCATCTTTCACGATTCTGCACACGAACGATATGCACGGCCGCATTGCCGGGCTGGCGCGCGTGGCCACGCTGGTGGCGCAGGCGCGCGCAGCCCAGCCCAACACTCCGGTGCTGTATATGGACGCGGGCGACAGCGAGGATACGTCGGTGCGGCTCAGCAACCTGACCAAAGGCACGGCCATGCACTATTTGCTGAGCGCGGCTGGCTGCGATGCCGCAACCGTCGGCAATGCCGCGCCAATGCGCTACGGCGCCGAGGTGCTGGCCGACCATGCGGCGGCGGCGCGCTACCCGCTGCTGCTGGCGAACCTGCGCAACCCCGATGGCAGCCCCGTGCCGGGCGTGCAGCTTCGCGCCATCCGCGAGGTGGCCGGCCTGCGCCTGGGCTTGCTGGGCATCACCGCCGGCATCGACGGCAGCTACGAGCAGTGGTTCGGCCTGAAGATGCCCGAGCCTGCGCCACTGGTGCGCAAGCTGGCGGCGGCGCTGCGCCAGGATGGCGCCGACCTTGTGGTGCTGCTTTCGCACATGGGCCTGCCCGACGACCGCGAGCTGGCCGCCGCGCTGCAAGGCAGTGTCGATATCATCATCGGCGCGCACACGCACGACCTGCTGCCCAGCGGCGAGCAGATCGGCAGCGTGCTGGTGGCGCAGGCGGGCGACTATGCGCAGCACCTCGGGCGGATCGACGTTGTGTGGGAGGATGGGCAGGTCCATGCGCATGCCACCGTGCTGCTCGTGCCGGAAGACACGCCCGAGTCGGCGGCGGTGCTGGCCGAGGTGGCGCGCCTTGAAGACGAGGTGGCGCAGTTCCTGAGCGAGCCGATTGGCGAGCTGGCCGCGCCGCTCGACTTCGCCGCCGACCGCGAGTGTGGCGTGGGCAACCTCATGGCCGACGCGCTGCGCGAGCGCTTCCCGGCGGCGCGGATCGAAGAATGGGCCATCCACGAGTGCGCAACCATTTCGGATGCGAACCGCGAAGGCACCACGCCCGCGCAGCGCCGCCCGCTGGTGGCGGCCTACTGGGAGCGCTGCGACCCCGACTACGTCGATGGCGAGGGCGCGGAGTCGTTTGTGCAGCTGATCGCCCGCGCCGACGCATTTCGCCAGCAACTACGCGAGCTTTCTGCCGAATTCGCATTGTTTGTTGGACACGGGCTATTTACGCGCACACTGCTCTGGTTGCACTTCGCCCGCCCAACCACACTCGACGCCCAGCAGATGCGCGCGTATCGCGGCTTTATCTCGGGCTTCCAGATCCCCAACGCATCGGTGCTGAAAGTATACCGCAATTCTGCGCGCGAGCTGTTGTTTGGCGCGCCCAGCGTGGCACACCTGCCGCCCGAGCTGCGCCCAGCCGTGGCCGCGCCCACGCCGCGCACGCAGGAGGACTAGGCCGAGAACCAAGAACCGAGAACCACAGAACCGAGAACCACGGAACTAGGGAACCGCGGAACCGCAGAACTGCGCAGCTATAGAACCAAGAACTGAGAACCGAGAATTGAGAACCCGCGTATCGCATATGCCAAAACGCAGAACCAAGAACATTCTGACTCCTGACTCCTGACTCCTGAATACTGTTATAGGAGGACGCCATGACTATTCAACTCGGCAATGCCGACATCATCGCCGCCGAAAGCGCGCATACCAGCGGCGTCTACCCCAAGCGCCCGCTGGCGATTGTGCGCGGCGAAGGCGCGCGGCTGTGGGACGCCGACGGGCGCGAGTATATCGACTGCGTGGGCGGGCAGGGCGCGGCCAATCTCGGCCACGCGAACCCGGCGGTGGTGGCCGCCATCCGCGAGCAGGCCGGCACGCTGATCAGCTGTCCCGAAATCTTTCACAACGACCAGCGCGCCGCCTACCTGAACGAATTAGTATCCGCGCTGCCGGCCGGGCTGGATCGCGCATTTCTGTGCAACTCGGGTGCCGAGGCGATTGAGGGCGCGCTGAAGCTGGCGCGGCTGCTGACCGGCCGCCTGGGCGTGGTCGCCACGGTGCGCGGCTTTCACGGCCGCACCATGGGCGCGCTTTCGGCCACCTGGGAGCCGAAGTACCGCGAGCCGTTTCTGCCCCTGATCGACGGCTTCACGCACGTGCCCTACGACAAGCTGGCCGCGCTCGACGCCGCCGTAACCGAGCAGACGGCTGCGGTGCTGATCGAGCTGGTGCAGGGCGAGGGCGGCGTGCGCCCGGGCAGCGCCGAGTACGTTGCCGGCGTGGCGCAGATCTGCCGCGAGCGCGGCGCGCTGCTGATTGTGGACGAAGTGCAAACCGGCTTTGGCCGCGTCGGGGCGATGTGGGCCAGCCAGCTCTACGGCATCACGCCCGACATCATGGCGCTGGCGAAGTCGATTGCGGGCGGCCTGCCAATGGGCGCGGTTGCCTTCCACGAGCGCTTTGGCCCGATGCCGCCCGCCAGCCACGGCAGCACCTTTGGCGGCGGGCCGCTGGTGTGCGCCGCCGCGCGCGCCGCACTGCGCGAGCTGACCGAGCGCGACCTGCCCGGGCCGGCTGCCCCCAAGGGCGCGTATGTTATTGATCGCTTGCGCGGGTTGAAGCTGGCGCGCGTGCGCGAGGTGCGCGGCATGGGCCTGCTGATTGGTCTGGAGCTAAAGGAGCGCGTGCAGCCCTTCCTGACGGCGCTGATGGAGCAAGGCGTGCTGGCGCTGCCCGCCGGCCCGAATGTGCTGCGCCTGCTCCCGCCCTTGGTGATCGAGTACGACGAGCTGGATCGCGTGGTGGCGGCGATTGGCGAGGTGCTGGCGTAGCAAGCGGACGGCAGTATGCAGTATGTGATCTTCTGCGTCCTGAGTAGCGCGCAGCGCGTATCGAAGGGCGCGGGCAAACAAATTCTTTCATATGCGGCACCCTTCGATACAGCCTGACGGCCGGGCACCCTCAGGGTCCAGGATGCCGTACTTCATGGCTCGTCGTTCGTCGCCCTGGCAAACCTGCAACACATAAAGAGGAAGGCATGACCCACCCCGATTTCAATCCAGTCGAATTTCTGGCCGGCGCGCTGCGAATCCCGAGCATCTCCGGCGAGGAGCGCGCCGTTGCCGAGTATTTTGTCGCACAGATGCAGGCGCTAGGCTTCGTGGCGCACGTCGATGCGGCGGGCAACGCCGTGGGCGCGCTGGGCGAAGGCCCTGAGATTGTGCTGCTCGGCCATATCGACACCGTGCCGGGCGACATTCCTGTGCGCGTGGAAGACGGCAAGCTCTACGGGCGCGGCGCGGTTGATGCCAAGGGGCCGTTCGCCACCTTTGTGGCCGCCGCTGCCCGGCTGGCCAGCGCACCGCTCCGCGCGCGGCTGGTGCTGGTCGGCGCGGTCGAGGAAGAAGCCGCCTCGTCGAAAGGCGCGCACTACATCGTAGACAAGCACGCGCCCACGGCCTGCATTATTGGCGAGCCAAGCGGCTGGGATCGGCTGACGCTCGGCTACAAGGGGCGGCTGCTGGCGGAAGGGCGCTGGGAGCAGCCA
>LJCR01000040.1 GCA_001399705.1 Kouleothrix aurantiaca | reverse complement strand
AGAAAACACTATTTACTATAGCAATCCGCATGAGACCTTTTTGGACTCAACAGTTGTTATCGACTTAGGTCAGCGCGAATTACTAACCTTTGAAATAGTAGAACAGCTTAGTAAAACCCTCAGTGCACTAGTAAACAGTGAACCTTGCCTTTACTGTTCACCGCCCAGTAAATGCCCAATGATATATAATGCGTCTGCATTATCGAATAAACGAGTCATTGGCAACCTTGTTAAAATGCTTTCTCTTGTAGCTCGCCGTGGTTTTCACACTACCATGCGCGATCTAACTGGCCTGCTCGCATATTTGCTAACTGGCGGAAAATCTTGCGCTGCGCGCTGGCAGGCCGACACTGATGACGACGGCAGCCCGATACAGCCAGCAGCCGACGATTATACATACTACAATCTGCTGTTTACCGGTCGTAGCCCGCTTTTTGATGCTGTGCGCACTACATTCGATCCAGGGCAGTATGCCGATCCGCAGAGCGATTTCCAACTATGGAATGGGCAGATCAATCCTGCTGATTGGGCTTTTTCCGACCCACCAGTTATATATCCGGCAACACTCGCTGATTTGCGCACCTTGAAGCGACGATATTTCTTCGAGCATGATCACGATACTGATGCGCTGCTATTTCGGATGCTACCAACTGCTGACTTTGATCGATTAATTGAAGGAACTCGTGACGATCTCAGCGCGGTCGAAGAGTTAGTCGAAATGATCAACTCACTTTATTCTCCGCAGCGCGCTAGCCCAGATTCGGATCGCAAGTACCGCCTGCGATTGTGGAACAGCCATCGCTACTCGATCGGTAACGCGCCAGGGTATATGGCAATGCGCTCACTGCCAGCCGATAAACTGACGCTGTATCGCCCCAAAGTTGTCCCACATCTTGCCGATGCCCTGAAAGAACGCAGAGATCACGTGCTGCTTGCCGTACAGAGTTACCAAACCGGTGATCCAGCTTTGCGCGTCGACTGGCCGATGTATCAAGCGCTGATGGCTGCGCGTGCAGGAACACCGCTGGCAACTCAGCCGTTTCACATTCTGCGCCGCTTGGATTTATTTCTCCGCAGTCTTGGGCAGGATGCGGGGGGCACGCGCGAAGTCGAAACTATCGAATGGAGCGATCATCGCCGCCGCCAGCAGCACACGGTACGTGTGAATCGTAAGCAACAGTGCTATGAATAAAGGCGGGATATTATGGTATTTGAAACGATCTTCTTCGACCAAATCATCGACCGTACGTTATTTTATAGTCCCAAAATCGAAATCAAGCCTGCGCATTTGGCGAATGGTTTCTTTCGAGCCGTCTGTGGCAAATATGCAGATTTCCAGGATCAACACGAGGCAATCAACCCTAAAGCGTACCCTGAGCCGCATAATTTACCTGCATATCTTCGTGACAATCAAAATCAGCGCGTCCGTGAGATGTTATATGGCTTGTTATCTGCTGATGCGGCTGTTTATCGCGCTCCCAGACTTTCAAGTTATACGCTGAGCCATGTGTCTCATATCACTAGCGACAATCATGATCGTCGCGCTGGCGAATGGTTGCTAACGATCTTATCTCAGGGTCCGCAACCTAGCCCCGCGCTCGAAATGTTGCGCGAACTCCTGATGGAAAACGACCGCCAGCGAAGTGACGAGCTATCGACGTTGACACTACCGCTTGCTTCCCCAAACACGGATGCACTCAAGCCGTTTAGGCCAGCAATGCAAGGGGTACCTAATAGCCTGCGCACTGACCAGGACGGCGAATTTGTTGATCCTGTGATTCGTGCTATCCGCGCAGGCTTTGACCAGCTAGCAGCATACGATACTGCAACGGTGCGCTATGGCGGCAAGCTTGACACCCTGCGGCGCTTTGCTATCTGGGGCTGCTTCAGTGTATACCTGCACCTTGCGAATGTCGGGCGCGAGCAAATCGATACGCGTGTGCCGATACTGTTCTGCATGCCGGGCGAGCACATCCCCACACTTCAACAGGCCAGCATTCAATCTTATCGCTGGGTCGGCCGCTCAATTGATATCTTCTTTCGCAAAGAGATACAACGCCAGGTTGAGCAATTACGTGATGAGGGTCAGCAGGGTGCTTGGGAAAACGACGAAGATATCGAGCGTACTATTGGGGCCATCGAGTCGTGGAAAGCAACCAGTGGCCGCATGCGTCCAAAAACCAGAACCGATCAGGATAACTTACGCGATTTTCGCGCTTTTTACAAGAGCTATCGAAGCGCGACAGCCAGCCAAGCGCCGCATGTGGCCTTTGCGAATGCCGCCGCCGATTTACTGGATCGTGTACTCAGTTCCAGTCCTGACGATGTCGCTCGCAATCTCGGCCGGCGGATTGGGCTATTGAATGTCACCAGCCGACGTACTCTACGTCGTTATGCACCACAGCCCGACCTTCTTGAGGTGCTTGTCCGTGCTAGCGTTCCCAAAGACGTGCAGTGGACAATCAACAGACTCGCCGATCACTGGTCTACGCAGTATGGCATACTTTTTGGTGCCCTAGGAAATGAAAACGAACAATTGGCGACGTGGGGTATTAGCGCCGTCGATGGCGCTGAATTGCGAGCGAATGCGGACCGTGTTGCGACGCTATTGGAATGGAGCGGCTATGCGCGCCGCTACGCTGACGGTGTCGTCTTGGTCACGGTAAAGGAGTAGCGGATGAGTGTCGAACATACCACGGCCCGCTTGATATCTCTCGCGATTCGGCAGCGCCTAGAAGCACGCCAGGTGCACTTTGGATTACTTGCGCGCAATCTGCCACCCTTCGACCCACAGACCTTGTATGGTTTGTTCGCGAAGGATCTCGTGATGCCGACTCCACTATTGAGGCTAGCGTTGATTGGTTATACACTCGTTGGTTCATTCGATCGCACGTGTGTGACAACGGATGTGGAACAGGCCGTAGCCTGGCGTAACGATCCTGAAATCTCTAGCCCGCTGGTAGTCTTGGTCAATCCACAGCATATGGCGGAGAAAATCCATTCGCTTGAGTTGCTTGACCCCTTTGAGGATGAAGACCTTAGGCGAGCGATAGCAGTAGAAGGTCAGCGTAGCGATGATCCGCAACGGCAACTCGTCTGGAAAGTTTTGAACAGTAGTGAGTTCCGGCGAACACTGCCGCTTGTAGCCGAGCAACTCGCAAGTTACTATGCTGCAGTAGAAGCAGGCTCATCGCTTGGGGATGCGCTGCCTTGGCTTGGCTTATTACGTGACTCAGAACTCCCACAAACAGCACACGAGCGCAGTGCGTTATTGAGACGAATTAAATTGAATCACGAGCTGGTTCAGAAATTACTTGTCCTTGATAAAAAGGATTATCGCGCCTTGGGCCGTGCTCTTGGTAGCGGTCAGGCAGAACACCAAAAAACATTTCTTGCGATTCAGAAGTATACCCAGCAGCCAAGTTTTGAGACTCTCAACCAGGAGATTTTTACCTTTGCAGCAGTTCAGGCCTTGTTTCGGGATAAAGTGCCTGAGCCAGTGGTTGAAACACCTACTAATACACCTACTTCGATTCAACTAACATCTGCTCCTCCTCTGCCACGATCTGCCGGTGACCTCCTTTTTGATTGGATTCTCAGCCACGATAAAGAGCAACGCGATACACTCGCCGAGTTTGCACATGAGGAGAATGAGACGTATCGCGAAGATCCAACTAATGATCAAGAAATAGATCAAACTGATGGTGATATGCCGCCGCTTAGGTTTTTTGTCAACGGGCAGGAGGGGACATTACCGCGCCTCACTGACGAGACTCGCCACCCACTTGAGACTGTGATGCGGCAGTGGGCGCAGAACGAGATTTGGGGCGGCATTATCGACGCACGTCACGGAGTTGATGCGACGCTACCTTTTCCGCGTCTTTTCGACGGCACGACGGTGCTGCCAAAGCTTCACCCATTCTACCCGCTGCAAGATGGCCCAGTTGGTCTCGATGGTCAACTGAGTCTATTCAATCTTCTCGCAGCATTGGATCGGGTATTGAAGCTACCTGTTGATGCGCAGTTGGCGCCAATGCTCCAAACCTTACGCAACATACGCGCCGAACTCACACCTTATCGTATACGCTTCTTATATCAGCCTGTCCGCGCAACATTCGATCCGCTGATGTTCAACCGAATTGCCAGCTACATCGATATATATGAGCGACTCGCAGATCGGCTTCAGGAGATTTATCGGCAAGCATTGGAGCAGTATCCCGACACAATCGAGCAGGCGACGGCGCAGTTCCTCGCACTTGATTCTGTGATTATCGTCCGCACAAACGATACAAGCAGCCGACGCGGCGGCGAAGCCGCCCTACTGACTACCATGCATCCCTTACATCTGTGGAAATGGTTAGAGCTTGCTCGACGGATACAAGCCGATACGACGGATTTCAGCCCGGCAGAACGTGCATTTATGCAAGATAAAATTGCACAACTGCCGACTCTGCTCAATACCTTTTTACTGCACCCGGGCATGTTCCCCCCCAAACTCTTTGCCGCCCCACATCATCTTGAAGAACCTCGCCTTGTCCTCGTTGGAGAGATTCGCAATGAGAGGACTGAAGAAACAGTAGGAGTGCCATACTATCAGCCGATTGCCCAATACCGTGCGCCGTTCGTCGCGTTGGACACAAAGCATTTGCGAGAACTGCTTGAGGATTTTCTCGCCTTGTATCCACCAGCGCGCATCGGGCTTTCATTAGTGATAATCGACCCGCCTATACTCAAACCATTTCTGGAAGCTTGTAGCGGATTAGCGGATGATCGGCTCTTGCATGGCGCGCGCATTTTAGTCTATCAAACCGATCCACAAGCGCAGGCATATGACGCTCGATCATTGGAAGATAGCGAGGCGATGAGCCGTTTTCGAAACAGCTCGCGTTGGATGCTTAACGTTGACCTCGATCACACAAGTTATGCTGAGATTAGCACTTCTCTGGCTGAACACGGGCCCTACCATATCATTACACTGTTTGATCCATCAGAAGCAGTCGTACAACCAATCATGCGTTCATCACAGGATCAATCTAATCCATTTGGTGTGCCGATACATGTTTCTTATGACTCCATCCGTGATACGGTGCGGCGCGTACCGGCACCAACTGGTGGCATCTTCGATGTGTATACAGGTGTGCGTAACGCATTGAGTGGTGAACTAAGCCGACGTACATTAGGGGTCGGCAACCGTCCTGCTATTACCGACAATTCCTTGCAAGCTTTGACTCAATCCAGCTATTGGCTCGTCGTGCTTGATCGCCCAAGTGGTACACTTGAATTGCCAGTAGTTGGACAGAAGTTGGCATGGCAACCTACAGGTGATCGCACCCTCGTGGTGTATACGCGCGATCAGGAGCGCTGGCAAGCGCACCTCAGTGAGCACCTTAGCCAACTCACTGTACCGCTCGATCCAGCACTTGTTAATCAGTATCTGCGCGAGATACTCACAATCTTCCCAAATGGTTTACTGGACACACTTGCCGCACCATCGGCAGTTGAAACAGAAGTGATGCACCAAGCATTTCGCCAGAATAGCTTGCAGAAGCTCTTGGGCATCGTCACCACACTCTATGACTACCGTCGAGATCATTCAGCAACTATGCTTGTCAGCTTCGACACAGATGAACTGAAAGCGGCATTTGGATGGTCAGTTGAGCCTTCACTCGCAAGTGCGGCTTATCTTCTGGCAATGTGGCCGGAAAAGGATCAAATTCATCTTGATATTATCGCCGTACAGACGTACGATACAACGCTTGGCCGATTACCGGCGCTATCCGAATCTAAACCCCTGCTGAAGCAATTAGAAGTCTTCGCCAGGACGCTGGAGCAACTTTTCAAGCCAGGAGCGGATTCAACCTTGCTCGATCCGATGCGCCGTGAACTTATTCGTGAGTATCTCAGCGTCGCTGTATTCGCACCCTCAATACATGAATTAACCGACCAGCAACGTGATGAGCGCATTGAGATCAAGTCGAATTGGGCCAATGTCATTAACGACATATTTAGCGCATACAGTCCTTTAATCCGCCTGCGTAGTATTCGAGTTGCCTTACAGGGCAGTGGACGGGCGTATGTGCAATCTCTCGGGGCCGAGCCGTACACAACAGAAGTTGTAAGTCTACCAAGCACCATATTACTTACGGAACCACAGTCTCAACCCACAACATCGATATCATCTTCATCCTCGAATAAGGCGTCGGAATCTACACTATCGGCCGAAGCATCATCAGTTATTGATAAGATTGAACAAATCGAGCCTGTCGTTGAAAAGTCCGAGTATACCGAGCCATCCCAATTAGTGTTACCTGAACATTACGTCTCTGAAATTCTAAGTGCACAGCACCCACCAGCGCTTGAGATTATCCAAGAAGATATTTCTGACCAGGCACAACGACTGTTACGAGTATTGATTGATTACGGTATTGCCGTTGCCAGCATTGATGTGGAGAAAACACAGATTGGCCCGCGCGTGATCCGCTACTGGATTAAACTGCAACCGCCTGCCGGACGATTAGCTGAGGTTCAGAAATATGCAGTTGATCTGGCCCGCGAACTTGGCAGCAAAAGCATACCATTAATCGACAACATTCCGGGCGAGCGATATATTGGTATCGATCTGGCGCGCGAGCAACCACAAATCATGCCACTTATGCCCGCACTTGCAACTTTGCCAGAGCACCAGTCAGATAGTCTCTTGATCACTATGGGCGTGAATGCTGCAGGGCAGCACATTCAAGAAGATTTGGTCAAGATGCCGCACATGCTGGTTGCTGGAACAACGGGTAGTGGCAAAACGATGTTCCTTACCAGTCTAATAACGAGCCTTGCGTTGAAGCATACACCGGCCGATCTGCAAATGTTGCTCGTCGATCCAAAGCAAACAGACTTTGTTATCTTTGACCGTTTGAACCACCTTCGCGATAATAAAGTCTACTATGATCCAACCGAGGCAATTGAAACGTTGCGCCTAATCATCGGCCCAGATTTAGAGGAGCGCACGGCCCGATTATCACAAGCGCGCTGCCCAAACAACCTAGAATATAACCGTCGAAATCCGACACAACGTATACCCTGGCTTGTTATAGTGATTGATGAGTTTGCAGATATCATGCTAACTCTTCCGCGTAGTGAGCGCGAGACATTTGAACGCCAAATTGGTCGTTTGGCTGCGATAGGTCGTGCTAAGGGTATTCATCTGGTACTTGCCACACAGCGCCCTACGACTGACATCATTACTGGGACTCTTAAGGCCAACATCCCAGCCCGTATCTCATTCCGCTTGCCATCACTTACCGACTCGCGTACGATTCTTGATCGTGGAGGTGCAGAACATCTGCTTGGTCAAGGTGATATGCTGGCGCTGATTAATAATGAAATCCAGAGGCTACAAGGATATTATGCATCTTATGATGAACTCGATCAGTTATTAAGCGGCGTTTCGTATTAGAACGAGGAACTTATGCCTGCGTTCCCATTACGTACTATAAATTGCACCGATATTGTTCTCGTGCCACTGAACGAGAATGTTTTACTTACCGAAATTCGCAACGTTGCAAATCCCCGACAACAGCGAACCCTGGTGCCAAGTATTGAAAAGAGTATAAAATCAGTTAGCCACAAGCTAAGTGTGGCAATGTATCAGGCAGCACTTATTTGTGATATCAAACCAGATGATTTCGAGGAGTTCGAAAGGCTTGAGGTTCTAGGCCAAAGGCCATTACAACAATCACCTGCTGAATATAAAGGTTGTGTTTATAATATCGAAGATATACACCACTACAGGCTTCTAATGACGCTTTTTGTCGAAACCTTTGCCGCCGCAAATTTCTCGCTTTTAGATGTCATTGGTCATTTAATAAATAGCTTATATGATCTCGGAAAAACCGAAGAGAAGACAAGTTTCCATATCGCATTCGAAGATCTGCATAAACGCAAAAAATCAAACCCTGATGACGTGTATAATTTATTATCGAACTATAGGCTGAAAATAGATCCCAATGGCCCTGATAATCCAAATGTTGTCTCTTGGTTCAACCCACTAAGGAAGATTCGCAATCGCACTACACATCAACTTATTACGGATGTATGTGAAGCGCAAACATTACATCGAAGAAGTTTATATGATGACGCACATACTAGGACAACAGAGTTCATCCTAAACAGCGCTCTCTTTCCCGCAAATTCTCCTGATAAAAAACTTCGAGATTTTGTACAGGAAGTATTCGAAGGGATGCAGGGATTCGTTGAAGACTTGTACGAATATCTTAAACTAGCAGTGGTATCAGCAGGGAGCTTGCCGTTGTCGTGATGGATTTTAGGATATTCAGTTACATTAACTTTGACCTATAGCGAGTTGCAGATTAGTTGATTATACATTGCAGGAACCTCGCAATCTGCGCTTACTATAGACAAATTAACGTATGTTCATTGAACTGCAAACGGCTATAATATATCTATCTCCGAATGGGCGGGACACGTGAGGTGCGAAGCGTATTGCTCGCACCTTCCCTTTTTTTGGTGAGAGAACTTAAAACGATGTATAGTGAAATCGGATACTATTCCTGCAATGCGCGGAATGCGCATCCAACTAAAGGGATTTGTATTCTTCCATATTTCTAATCCCGCGTCGTTGACACAAAAGTGTGGGAGCTGACACGGAAACTCCCTGACGATCGGCGGGCGCTCCGCGTGACCCTTAAGCAGACGCAGGCAGAGCTGCACACAACTCCTCACATCCGGTGGAGATGGAAGCCTGCGGCTCTGGCCAGCCGACTACCACGACATCATTCGTTACCTTTGTGGTGTGCTCACGCGCGACCTGACGGCGGATGAGCGCACGCAGTACGGCACCACCAACGACGGGCCGACGTGTGGCATGTATATAAAATGAGGAAGGGGTATGACCGAGCCGGCCCGTTTAGGCGAATGAGAGCAACAGCGAGCGTGGGCGCGGCAGTAATGGCAGCGTGGATGCGCTGCGCTTGGTCAGCGGTATCGGCATCCTTGGTGCAGATAATGATGCCGGCAGGTGTTGGCTGCTGGCGATGCAGGCGAATGAAATCACGACGATTAAGCGTGATCAGAACACGCGCTTGCGCAGTCGCATACGCAAGCACGTCGGCATCCGAGATACGCTGATTATCGAACCCAGCCTCGCGCACCGTCATCACGTCATGGCCAAGCTTGCGCAGTGCCTCGACGACTTGAAGCGGGAAGTTTTCATTGGCATACAGCCGTGTCACAGCTCAGGCTGCTTCCTGCTCACGCAGCGCAGCTTCGATCTCCTGGCGATTCGCGTCCACATACAGCCAGGCATAGAGCAAATCGGCCTCGCGGAGCGTTGGAAAGTTCGTGAGTATGCGCTCGTCATTCCAGCCAAGGCGGCGGTAGGATTCAAGTGTCCAGATCGGAATGCGTGTGCGAACAATACACGCGTCGCCACCTTGGATGCCAGGCGTTTTCTCTACCCCTGGCCATGCATGAACGAGATCAAGGGCCAGGTGCTGAAAAACGCGCGCCTTTTCGGTGCGATCAAGTTGCGCGAGTTGAGCATCAATGGTTGTAGGAGTCATTATGCGACTTCCTCTCAGCGACAGGTTCACATATACTGAAAGTGTAGCACACTTGCGCGCTATGTGTGCGGCAATGAGTATGTAGCAATCCCAAATGATCTGTGGACAAGAATAGGCGGCTATAATGGGCGGCTATGTCGGCTGGTTCTTGGCTCGCGCTTCTTGTAGCTTTGCTATATGTACACACAGAAAGTAGCTTCACTCCATGGCTCAATTTGACATTCCACCCACCATCCAGGTAATCATCTTCGACAAAGACGGCACGCTGATCGATTTCGAAGCGATGTGGGGCGATTGGATCGTCACCCTGGCGCGGCAGCTTGAGTGGGCGGCAGGGATGCCAGTCACGGCGCCGTTCTTCGCGGCGGTTGGCTTCGACGCCGCGACAGGCGCGATTGCGCCGGGCGGGCCGCTGGCCGTTTCGACCATGGACGGAATTCGCGCTCTGGCGGGCGAGGTGCTGCGCGCGGCCGGCGCGAGCCAGGAAACAGCAGCTCAGGCGCTCCAACGCGGCTGGTATATCCCCGACCCGGTAGCGCTGGCGCAGCCACTGGCCGATCTGCCCGCGCTGTTTGGCGCGCTGCGTGAGCGCGGCTTGCGCATCGCCATCGCCACCACCGACGACCGCCCGCCCACCGAGGCGACACTTCACGCGCTCGGTCTGGCGCACCTCGTTGATGGCATTGCCTGTGGCGACGACGGCCACCCGATCAAGCCCGCGCCCGACGCGATTGTGAAGCTGTGCGCGCAGTTTGGCAT
>LJCR01000004.1 GCA_001399705.1 Kouleothrix aurantiaca | reverse complement strand
TGATGACACTGCTCGGCTACGGCGGCGTGTTCACCAGCTACGTCTACCTGGCGCCGCAGCTAACCGAGGTCGCCGGCTTCGACCCGGTCTGGGTTACACCGCTGTTCCTGCTGTTCGGCGTTGGGCTGTTCATCGGCAACACGCTCGGTGGGCGACTGGCCGATACGTACGGATTGGGCGCAGTCGTTGGGACGGTGGCGGGCCTCGCGTTGGTCCTGTTCCTGATGACATTCACCATCACAAACCCGGTCACAGCCATCGTGGGTCTGCTGGTCTACGGCATCGCAGCGTTCGCGGTGGTAGCGCCGCTGCAGCTGCGGGTCATGACCCAGGCAGGCGATGCGCCCGACATTGCCTCGGCTGCGAACATCTCGGCCTTCACGCTCGGCAGCGCGCTGGGTATCTGGCTCGGCGGTGCTGCAATCGACAGCGGACTGGGGCTGACATCGGTGAACTGGGTCGGCGCCCTGATCTCGCTCGCGGGTCTGGTGCTGGCCCTGATTGCGTGGCTTGGGCGCGATCGGGGACAACCGGTGCATTCAATCGACCACCACCAAACCCATGGTCACGGTGCGCTCAGTCACCACTAGCGTGTCGTATGGGCATTGGTTCTCCGGCGCGTGGTGGACGTTTCACCACGCGCCGGGGCCTACAGAGAGCAAATCAGGGGTACATCATATCGGACGATCCAGGGCTACCTGCAGGCGGCATTTGCCAGGCTCGGCACGCACACGCGTACCGAGGCGGTGATGCTCGCCATTGCGGCAGGGCTGCTCAGCGCACGGGGCTGCGATGGATGGCGACCAGCAGCGGTAACAACACAACGTCCCGCATCGAACGCTCGTTCTCGTAGACCGGCGTGGTGCGGCAGGCGTGGACAGCGTTTCCCTGCCATAGTGCGGGCACTCGCACGGCGGTGCTGAGGAGGCGAATCCCATTTGGCGCAGTTGTCTGGTGTGTTGTGAGCGCTCGCCACGCTATCTTGCGAGTGTGCGCAGGCGATTTGGCGGGTAGTGCCCCGGACCGGCACGCTCTATCATACCCGCACAGCACGCCTCCTGAAGGAGATTGCTGATGACGAAGCAATCGGCGGAGTGGTCCTCTCAGCAGTGCATACACCATAGGAGCGACGTGCCGCGCAACCTGACCGGCCCATGCCTGATCATTGTCGATCAGCGGCGCAGCCACGCGCCCCCGCTCAGGCGGGCTCATCCACGATGCAACACTACTTTGTAAGGAGGAAATATGCAACCACTGATTGGAATCAGCGGCGGGCTTGTCAGTAACAATGACTGGAGCCCGCCGATCGTGGGCCACCGCCGTGGTTATGTGGACGCAGTGACACAGGCCGGCGGCATTCCGGTGATCCTGCCACCCTTAACGGACCTGTCCGCGCTGCACGCGCTCTACGAGCGACTGGACGGCGTGTTGCTTGCCGGTGGTGACGATGTCGACCCGGCATACTACGGCGAGGCGCCACATCCGTTGCTGGGCCGCGTCACACCCGAACGCGACACGGCTGAGCTTCAGCTCGCGCGTTGGGCGGTCACTGACGGCAAGCCTGTGCTTGGCATCTGCCGCGGGATGCAGGTGCTGAACGTCGCGCTGGGCGGCAGCCTCTGGCAGGACATCCAGGTACAGCTCCCCGGCACACTCGACCATCTGGTCTCGGCCAAACACCACCGCTGGGACGCGCTCGACCACACCCTCAAGCTCACGCCCGACTCGCAGCTCGCGCAGCTGCTCGGCACCACGGAGATCGGTCTGAACTCACTCCACCATCAGGCGGTCAAGGAGATCGGCGCAGGGTTGCGGGTGGTCGGGCGCGCGCCGGATGGGGTGATCGAGGCGGTCGAGGGTATCGGGGCTGCCTTTGTCAACGGCGTGCAAGGGCATCCCGAGCAGCTGTGGCAGGCGGTTGAACCGCGCTGGCGCGCGCTGTTTGGAGCGTTCGTCGCGGCGATGCGCGATATTGCAAGCGGCGTGTGACGGGCAGCAAAGGTGTCGTTGGGACTGACCGGGGACAAGGACGTACAACGGGCGGAGGACGAGCGATAATACGCTCGTCCTCCTTTTATGTCGACGTGAAGGCCAGGCACAGTATCTACTGCGCCGCCACCAGTTGTCGATCGAGACCGGCCACGCTGCACTGGGCGCAGCGGCACACCGTGCAGGAGCACGCGTCAGTGCCTGGCTTCTCGGGCGATTGCTCAATCGCCACACGAGCGCGTGTCAGTACCGTAAAGGCAATCGCGGCCGCCGGGATCAGCGCGAGGAAGGCCAGCTGCATCGCCCGCCCCACTCCCAACGTTGTTTGCAGATACCCGATGCCGATGTAGAGCATCCCAGCTACGCCCGTCGAAAAGCCCATGAGCATCCCCGAGACCGTAGCTACGGCGTCGGGCACGAGGTCCTGGGCACTCACGACCAGCAGCGGGAAACTCGCCTGCACCAGCGCGCCTGCCAGCACGACGGCCGCGAAGAACAGTGGTGTCCCTGGCTCAACCACAAAGATGGCGAGCAGCGGCAGCAACGCCAGCAGCATGGTACCACTCGCAAGGTAGGCGCGCGGAACACGCTGCATCAGCGTGCTTGCGATGATACCCCCACTCGCCGCAGCCAGCGCGAAGGCCGCCAGCGTCCAGCCAATCACAGCCGAATCGCGTGAGATACCCTGAGACACCAGCCAGAGCGGCAAGGCGCTGTTGAAGGTCACCACCACGATGCTGTTGAACAGGCCTGCGAGCACCAGTAGCCCGACTGGCCCGCGGACGATGCGCAGGCCAACCTTTGCCGCGCCAGGCGAGGACGGCGCGCGTGGCTGTGGCCGACCTGCTAGCCAGATCAGCAGGCCCAGGACGATGCCCGGCGCCATCAGCCAGGGCGTCGCGTTCAGCCCATACACCGCCACCACCGACACGACCAGGATCGGCCCCAGCGCCACGCCAACTGTGCCACCAGCACTAAACAGGCTCATCGCCAGCCCTTTGTGCTTCACTCCCGCCCCGCGCGTCATGCTCGCGCCTGCTGGGTGGAAGGCGGCCGAGCCGACGCCGCCGATCAGGAAAAGCAGCACGAGGAGGGCGATCGATGGTGTCACGCCGATCAGGCTTAGCACAGCAACCGTCAGGATCGCCCCAAGCCCACCGACACGCCGCTGTCCGAGGTGGTCCGCCAGCGCGCCAAACAGCGGCTGGGTTACCGAAGAGCTGAAGGACAATACGGCGACCAGCATGGCCAGCCCGGTTTCCGTCAGACCATAGCGTGCCTGGATGGACGGCAGCAATGCAGCTGGCATACTCGCGACCGCATCGACAGCCAGATGGGTCAGGGTGAGCAGCGCGGCAAGCCAGGTACCAGCCATGATTGCCTGCTGCGGCGCGCTCCTGAGCGCAATACGCATCTCGATTCTCCTTTAGATAGTACATTCCAGCTAATCCCCAGTGTACAGGGCCCAAAGCTCCTGGCGCTCCCGCTACATGGCTGTTCAGGCATGGGTGATTTGGCGGATGGTTGCTGCTGTGGTAGGGCTGTATGCTTCTGCTGGTATGTGTTTGGATCGCCCGTCACCGAGGACAGCCGGAAAACCCTGACGCACTGAAGCATCGCTGTCCTCCCGGCGGATAACGATCGCAGGAGGTTGATGCGATGAAACTGCGTGAACTTGGCGCGTTGTTGGCGCTTGCGGCAATCTGGGGTGTATCGTTTCTATTGATTCGCATCGCCGCTCCGCAGCTGGGGCCGATCACGCTGGTCAATGCCCGAATGCTCATCGCGAGCAGCGTGTTGTTGTTGTATGCCATTGTCAGGCGGCATGCGCGGCCAGCGCTACGGGCATCATGGAAGGCCTACCTGATCCTGGGGTTGCTCAACTCGGCGCTGCCGCTGACCCTGGAGGCGATCGCAGTCCTGCATTTGAACGCGTCGCTGGCCGCCGTGCTCGCGGCCACCGCACCGCTGTTCACGGCGCTGGCCGCTACTCTGTGGTTGCGCGAGCCGCTGACGTTGCCAAAGCTCGCTGGGCTTCTGCTGGGGTTGGCCGGTGTCGGCGTATTGGTGGGCTGGAGCAGACTGCCGCTCACCATCACGGTCGCGTTGGCCGTCGGTGCGTCGCTGCTGTCGGCGCTGTTCTACGCACTTGCCGGCATCTATGCCAAGATGGCTTTCCGCCAGACGCCGGCGCTGTCGCGGGCGATCGGACAGGAGCTGCTGGCTGGCATCGTGATGCTGCCCCTCACCCTGGCGGCGCCACCATCAACGTTCCCGGCGCTACCAGTGATTGGCGCCACGGTGACGTTGGCGCTGGTGATGACCGCGGGTGGGAACCTGTTGTACTTCTACTTGATCGACCAGATCGGGCCGACCAAAACCCAGAGCGTCGCATTCCTGGTCCCGGCCTTCGCGCTGCTTGCCGGCGCGGTGCTGCTAGGCGAGCCACTGATGAGCACGACACTGCTGGGTCTGGTCATCATCCTCGCCAGCGTCGTGCTGGTGACCGAGGTGAGGCTGCGCATGCCGCATCTGTGGGTACCGACGGCTGCCCTTCGGAGGTCAGAGCTGGGCTTGGCGAACGCGGTTCCGTTCGCACGCTCCGCCGCTTTGCCCACACCGTCTAGGCCATTTCGCGCATGGCCTACAGCCAGCGCACCGGTGTATGATCGGCACAGTACTCGACGACACACCCACGAAAGGAGTCCGGCCATGTGCGCGTGACACGGCTTACACGGTAGAGCGCGGCGGGTCGCGTCGTGACGCGACCGCCGCGTATTGTTCCCAGTGAGCGAGTGCCCCTTCTTCGGCAGACACAAGCAGCTAGACTACGCCACAAGAAGCGCCGAGCCAAGCCGCGCGTAGGCGAAATGGCCTAGCGAGCCCGGGCCAATTTGCTCTGTTGCCCGACGCGTGCAAACGCTATACTCATGACTGTTAAGGGCTACTAGAGTGCCCACGGAGGGCTTAAAATGAACGCACATAAGAACCATTCTGATATGACCCATCAGGTCGTTGATCATGCTTCGTCACACAACGAGCACACTGATCACGCCCAGCACACAACACACGCCGAGCACAACCAGCCCATGGACCACGCCGCGCACGCGAGCCACATCCAGCACACAGCTCCGCCGGACCATAATCGAGATATGGAACATGCGCAGCATGCCAGCACACATGCGGGGCATGGCGCGCATGTTCAGCACAGCGGCCATACCGGGCACGGCGGTCACGCCGGGCACAGCGAGGCCATGTTCAAGCGACCGTTCTGGATCGCGCTCGCGTTGACCATTCCAGTGGTCGTCTATTCGCACATGATCCAGATGCTGCTGGGGTACACCGCGCCGGTCTTCCCCGGCTCCGAGTACCTGAGCCCGCTGCTGGGCAGCATCATCTTCTGGTATGGCGGCTGGGTCTTCTTGACCGGCGCGATCACTGAACTTCGCAACCGTGCGCCCGGCATGATGACGCTGGTCGCGCTGGCGATCACCACCGCCTATGCCTACAGCCTAGCGATCACGCTCGGCGTCGTGCAGGGGATGGACTTCTACTGGGAGCTGGCCACACTGGTGAGCATAATGTTGCTTGGGCACTGGATGGAGATGCGCGCGGTCGGCAACGCCCAGAGCGCGCTGAACGAGCTGGCCAAGCTGCTACCCGACACCGCCGAGCGGATCGTGGACGGGCGCACCGAGACTGTTGCGGTGAACGATCTCCAGGTCGGCGAACTGCTGCTGGTGCGGCCTGGCGCGAGCGTCCCAGCCGACGGCGTCGTGCAGGCGGGCGAAAGCCAGCTCAACGAAGCGATGATCACCGGCGAGAGTCGCCCGGTCCATAAGCATCCTGGAGCGGCGGTCATCGCCGGTACGGTCAACGGCAGCGGCTCGCTGCGCGTGGAGGTCACGAAGACCGGGGATGCGACCGCACTGGCAGGCATTATGCGCCTGGTGGCCGAGGCCCAGAACAGCCGCTCGCGGGCACAGGATCTGGCCAACCGCGCGGCCTACTGGCTTACGTTCGTCGCGCTGGGTGTCGCGGCGCTGACGCTGGTCGGGTGGGTGCTGGCGCGTGGCTTCGACGCCTACACGCTGGAGCGCGTCGTGACCGTGCTAGTGGTCGCCTGCCCGCACGCACTTGGGCTGGCCATCCCGCTGGTGATCGCTATCTCGACCACGCTCTCGGCGCGCAGTGGCATCCTGGTGCGCGACCGCCTGGCGCTGGAGCAGGCACGGAGCCTGACCACGGTGGTGTTCGACAAGACCGGCACGCTCACCAAGGGCGAGCAGGGGCTGGTCGGTATCGCCACCGCAGGGCTGTCCGAGGACGCGGCGCTGGCGCTGGCGGCGGCGATTGAGGGCGACAGCGAGCACATCATCGCCCGCGCGATCGTCGCGGCGGCGCAGGAGCGCGGCTTGACTCTGCCGCAGGTGGGCGGGTTCGAGGCGCTGCCGGGCCGCGGCGTCCAGGCGACGGTCGATGGACGGCAGTTCCAGGTCGGCGGGCCACGTTTGCTGGAGCAGGCAGGCGCCTCGCTCCCAGCAGAGCTGGACGTGCAGACGCGGGCGTGGGGCGAGCGCGGCCAGACGGTGGTCTACCTGCTGGAAGGGCAAGCCGTCCGTGCAGCGTTCACCCTGGCCGATGTGATCCGGCCGGAGTCGCGCGAGGCGATCGCTACGCTCAAGCAGCAAGGCATCCGAGTCGCGATGCTGACGGGCGACAGCGATGATGTCGCTCGCTGGGTAGCGAGCGAGCTGGGCATTGACACCTATTTTGCACAGGTGCTGCCCGAGCACAAGGCTGCGAAGGTCAAAGAGCTGCAGCAGCTGGGCGGAAAGGTCGCGATGGTCGGCGATGGCGTGAACGACGCGCCGGCGCTGGCACAGGCCGATGTCGGCATCGCGATTGGCGCGGGGACGGATGTGGCACGTGCCGCAGCGGGGATTGTGCTGGTACGCAACGACCCACGCGATATTGCGCGGATCGTCCAGTTGAGCCGGGCGAGCTACCGCAAGATGGTGCAGAACCTGGCCTGGGCGGTGGGCTACAATGCGCTGGCGCTGCCGCTGGCGGCCGGCGTGCTGGCCGGCATTGGGGTGGTGCTGCCGGCGTGGATCGGCGCGGTACTGATGTCGCTCTCGACGATCATCGTGGCGATCAATGCGCAGACGCTCCGCGGTCTGGATTTGCGGACCGCAGAGCCAACAGGAGCGGCGGCCCAGCCAGCAACCGCGTGAGCCCGCCGGGTGAGGGCTGGCTCTTCGCAGAGCAAAAGTGGCTGGTCGAAGATCGCGCTGTTGCAGGAATGTCGTCGATGCGCGAATCACACTGAGGAGCGCGGAAGCTATGCCTCCGAGCTCCTCAGTGTGTTCGATGAGCGATCGCTAGGGCTGTCCTTCATCGCTGCCCGTCTGTGCCGCGCTAGATACATACTTCTCCGGCTCTTTCTCAAACGCTTTCTTGCAAGCGGGGGCGCAGAAGTAGTAGGTCGTGCCCTCGTACTCGGCTGTCGCAGCTGCCTGCTGCTCGTCTACTTCCATACCACAGACCGGATCCTTGGCCATCGATCTCACCTCCTTCCTAATGACGGCATCCGTATCCTGGCTCTTAGAATATAGGAATGCGTCGTCTGGTTCAGCGACAGCGTAACGTTCTTTCGACAAGACGCAAATCGCACGCCAACAACACTGCGCCGCATTCAGAACACGTTCTAGGATAGATAGAATGAGACCAGAAGCTCTGGTGAGGGGATCGTCGGCCTGAAGAGTAAGCACGACCGGGGCTGGCGCTCTCGCCGGCCCCGGTCGTCGATCCCCCTGCAGCGTTCGCCCGGTGCTGTGCTACTGGCTGGCCACACCGTACCAACTGCGCAGATAACCCTGCATTTCGTTGATCTCCACCCGCTGCGTCGTGATGATCGCCTGTGCCAGGGTCTTGATCTCGGGATGCTCGGCCTGATTGAGCGCCTGCTGAGCCATGCTGATCGCGGCCTCATGATGTGGGATCATCATCTGAAGGAACATGCGGTCGAAGTCCGTGTTCGCGCCCATCATCTGCCGCATCTGGTCGCGGTTCATCATGCTGCTCATCATCCCGCCATTCATCATGCCGGGCATGGTGCCCGTACTGGTGGCGCCGTACCAGTCGTTGCGCCACTGCTGCATCTGCGCAATCTCACGCTGCTGCGCAGTGATGATCCGCTGGGCCAGGTCGCGCAGCTCCAGCCGCGCCGAGTCTGCGATCATCATCTGCGCCGACATGACCGCGCCCTGGTGATGCACAATCATCTGGTCGAGGAAGCGCTGGTCGAAGGGTGTGCTAGGATCCCCAATCACGTTGCCGCCCATCATGGCATTGCCCATCATGCCAGACATCATCCCACCGTTCATCATGCCTGGTCCGTTCAAGCTCACCGGGGCATTGCTCCAGAATGCGGTTGGGAGCAGGCGCGGCCCAAGCGTGCCCAGCACCAGCGCGGTCAGGACCAACACGGCGCCAGTGACACCGATCCAACGTGCTTTCATCGTTATCTCCTTGTCGCCCGTGAGCGACATCGTCTTTCCAGGATCGGGGACGAACTGATGCACCGCCCCCCTAGATCGCTACGTTTGCGGTCACTGCAGCGCGACGCGCGCCTGCACGAACTCTTCGTGGCTGATCTCGCCCCGCGCGTAGCGGCGCTTCAAGATCTCCAGCGCGTCCGGGTCGACGGTGGCCTGTCGCGCCGGAAACAGGTTGCCGAGTGCCCAAACCACCAGCGCGATCACTCCGATCCAGAACAGTAGCATGGTCAGCATGCCCAGCCAACCGAAACCGCTCATCATGCCATATCCGCCCATCATGCCAGGCCCCATCATCCCACCATACGCGCTTCCGCCGAAGGCCGCCCCAAGCAGCAACGGCCCAATTGCGCCCAGCACCACTGCGGCGAGGAGCACACTCCCGCCGATGATGACGATCGATCGAGTCTTCATGATACTCTCCTCATTATTAGCCGGAACGCGGGGCGGCTCTCAGTGCCCCTACGTCGGCCGAAACTACGCTCACCGTAGCGCCTCGCGCGCCTGCACGAACTCTGTATGGCTAATCTCACCGCGCGCGTAGCGCTGCTTCAGGATCTCCTCCGCGTCGAGTTCGGCTCCGGGCTGCTGCGTGGAGAAGACATGGGTCAGCCCCCAGACGATGAGCACGATCACACCGATCCAGAACAGTGCCATCACCAGCATTCCCAGCCAGCCGAAGCCGGCCATCAGTCCATACCCGCCCATCATCGTTGGTGCCTCCTTGCTATTTCAGATGCGCTTGCGCGCGTCGTTTCGTTTGATGGTTTGGAGTATAGCAGGGTCAGATCAAGACCTGATGCGCGCGATCATCAAGGTTTGGTCAAGAAATCGAGCCATTTGTAAGGATAGGGAATACAAGGATATCGTGCAGCGGGGAGCCCAAACAGGGGAAAAGCAGCGGGAGACACTCTGATTTTTAGCCCGGAGCGATTGGGAGCGTGAAGGAGAACGTGGCGCCCTGGTCCAGGCCGGGGCTACTCGCCCAGATGTGTCCATCGTGCGCCTCGACGAGCGCCTTCGCGATCGTCAGCCCGATACCGCTCCCACCGAGCGCGCGTGAGCGAGCCTTATCGACGCGGTAGAAGCGCTCGAACAGCTGCGGTAGATGCTCCGGCGCGATGCCGATGCCGCTGTCAGCAACATGGAATGCGACCGAATCCCCCTGCCGCTCGGCACTCACCCGTACGTTACCTTCTGACGGCGTGTAGCGCAGCGCGTTCCCGAGCAGGTTGATCAGCACCTGGGTGATCCGGTCGGCATCGGCCTGAACGGGAGGGAGATCAGAGGGGATGTCCGTGGTCAGCGTAACTCCCTTCTCCGTAAATTGTGGCGCGATACGGCGTATTGCCTGATCGACCAGCTCGGCCACCTGGCAGGGACGCAGCTGCAGCGGCAGCTGGCGTGCCTCGGCCCGCGACAGCTCTTGCAGATCCTGCACCAAGCGCCGCAACCGCCCAACCTCGTCGTGGAGCAGCGCCCAGGTCGCATCCCCTGGCTCGACCACGCCGTCAAGCAATCCTTCGGTGTAGCCCTCGATCGTCGCGAGTGGCGTGCGCAGCTCGTGGGCCATATCGCCGATCAGCGCGATGCGCCGCCGTTCAGCCGCCTCCAGTTCGGCTGCCATCGTGTTGAACTGCCTCGCCAGTGCGCCCAGCTCGTCGTCCGCGTCCGCACTCGCCCGCTCGGCGTAGTGGCCGCTTGCAATGCGGCGGCTAGCCGCCAGCAGTTGCTGGATCGGCGTGACAATCCGCGCCGAGACAAACAGGCTGACGGCGACGGCGGCCAGCGTTGCTGCGCCTGCGCTGAGGAGCAGCGCCTGGAGCATGGCGGATCGGAACGCCTGCGCGGTTGTTTCAGCCATCCCGGCCATCATGTCGCCCATCGACGACGCATCCGGCCCCATCATCGCGATCATAAGGCGATCGAACAGCGTCGGCGCAATACTGAGGGTCGCGGCGAACAGGGTGAGGACACCGACGATGATGACCAGCAGGTGCGCCAGGAAGATCTTGCCACGCAGTCCACTGCCGATGCGTCGCTCCATGTTCAGCTTGCCTTCCCTGTGAAGCGGTAGCCCGCGCCGCGCACAGTCTCGATGTATGTCGGAACTGCCGGGTCGTCGCCAAGTTTCTTACGCAGGTTCGCGATATGCACGTCGACCACGTGGTCGTCGCCGAAGTAGTCGGCACCCCAGACGCGCTCGAGGAGCTGGTCGCGGGTGAAAACGCGGCCAGGATGGGCGGCAAGCGTGGTTAAGAGGGCGTATTCGAGTGTCGTCAGCGGGACGACCGCAGCCTCCAGCGTGACCTCGTGGCGCGCGTGGTCGATCAGCAGTGATCCAAAGCGCTGCGGCGGTAGGACATCGGGAGGCGCTTCCGCTGTACCACGCCGCGGCCGACGGAGCATCGCGCGCACGCGCGCGATCAGCTCACGTGGCGAGAATGGCTTGGTCAGGTAGTCGTCGGCGCCGACCTCCAGACCGACGATCCGGTCGATTTCCTCGGCTTTGGCGGTGAGCATAATCACATAGGCGTCAGAGAAGGTGCGCAGCCGGCGGCAGACCTCCAGGCCGTCTAATCCGGGCAGCATGAGGTCCAACACGACGAGGTCGGGCGTGTGCTGGCGCGCCAGATCAAGTGCGGTCCGGCCGTCGGCGGCTGTGCGCACCGCAAAGCCCTCATGTTCCAGGTACCCGCGCAGGAGGTCACGCAGGCGCTGCTCGTCGTCAACGACCAGGATGGTGATCGGTGAAGATGTCATGCACGTGCTCCCGCGCTTTTCGCTGTCCGCGCTGCTATCGTAACACCTGGAGCAAACGGCTGCAAAAGGAGACGGCGTTCGTGCACAGAGAAGATGCACGATTGAACGAATGGGCGTTTTACCACACCCATGGAGCAAAAGCCACACTCGTCGCACCACGATAGACCTCGTGGGTCAAGGCAGCAGCGCTGGTTTGAAAAGACATTGATACATCCTGAACTGTTGACAACCTTTATTGTCAAGCGGCGAGGCTATCGGAACAAAAATCCGTCGGTTCGGAAGTGATATGTTGACATGTGGGGTACGCCTTATGCTTCTACAGATGCCGCCTATATGAACTGGACATGACATACAGTGTCCGTATCGCTGCTCTATGCTGCCCGTGTGTACGGAAAGCGTAGAGCACACAGGAGGAAGCCTTGAAGCGGTTACTCAGCAAGGTGATGATGGCGGTCATCCTGACAATCGTGGTGCTTGTGCATCCAGCCTTGAGCACCAACGTGGCAGCACAGCACGGCCCCGACTTCCAGAAGATGCAGGCGGCGATGGATGAGCTGGCCCAAAAGAGCGGCCAGGATTTCGAGATCGCGTACATCAACAGCATCATCCCGCACCACCAGGACGCGATCGCGATGGCGCGCATGGTCCAGAACGACGCACCGCATAAAGAAGTGCGGGATGCAGCCACAACGATCATCAACGCACAGCAAAAAGAGATCGAGGATCTCACCAGCTGGATGAGCGATTGGTATGGGCAACAACCCAACCCGGACCCGCGGATGAAGATGTCGCAGTCCATGATGGATATGCTGATGCAGGCTGACCCCGCCATGCGCGAGAAACTCTTCCTGGCGATGATGCGTGAGCATCACGAGACGGCCATTAAAATTGGACAGCTCGTGCTGCAAAAAGCAACGCACAATGAGCTAAAGGATCAGGCACAGGAGATGATCAGAAGCCAGCAGGAGGAGCAGGCCATGTTCGGCGGCTGGCTGCAAGGTGTGTTTAGCATTAATCCGCCGGTGCCAACTGGCGATATGCAGCACGGTATGGATGCGGTCATGAGTATGGGTGCGCCAGCTATGGCTCCAACAACAGCGCCGGCAGGTGGAGCGCCAGCGGCGCCCGGCACATCAACCGCGCCGCGCGCGTTGCCGAACACGGGCGACGAAGGCAACCAGTACCGGTGGGCTGTGCTGGCCGTGATCACGGGCGTCCTGCTGGTCAGCGGGTATATCCTCCGCCGCAGGGCGTCTCAGCGAGCGCGTGGATAGCCCACCACACAGGCGAGGCGCAGCCTCCATGCGCCTCGCCTGACTCTATCTCCATCCACGGCGTGGTTCACGGCCGCAGACGGGTGTATCAATCTCGAACGGGTTTGTAGCCCATGCCAAAGAGCGCCGCGGTTGTGATTCCTAACAGACCGTACTGATCGCGTTTGACTTGCGCCTTGCGCAGATAATCGCGCTTGAAGACCACCACGCTGGCGGGGTTGAGAGCGGATTGCGCCATGCGATAGGCGCTTGTGCGCACGCTTTCCCACTCAAAGGCTTCCTCAGCGCTCTCGAACGGCGCCGTGTAGGCATACGACCAGAGGCAAATCTCACCGAATCCCGCCTGTTCAAGCTCATTTCTCAGGGCAACGTGCGGATCATCCCGGACTACTGGGGCATTTCCAGCTGGTTGTGCGATCAGGTGCGGAAAATGCTCGGAAAGACACAACCAGAATAATCCATCAATGACTCCACCCGCAGCTATCTCAGCCTGAAGCGGCGCCTGAGCGAGTGGCCAGGCTGCCGCCCCACCGCCACCATTGCAGATCGCGAAGGTGCCGCCCGGCTTGAGCACCCGGAACATTTCTGCCAGGCAGCGCTCCCGATCGGGCAAGTGTGGAAACTGGGCGACAACGACATCGAACGAATCGTTCGCAAATCCGAGTCGCAGCGCATCCATGAGACTGAACTCGTTCCAGTGATACCCCTGCTGGCGCGACCGAGACGTTGCGACACGAATCTGGCCTGGTGAAAGATCGATGCCAATCGCCCGGCCGCTTGCCCCAACCACGGCCGCCGCCGCGCGCGTGAGCATGCCCGAACCACAGGCGACATCCAGCACCCATTGCCCGATGCTCAACCCGGTCATTTCCAGAAGACAGGCGGTGATTGGAAAAACGGCCCGCTCCGAATAGCGAGCGAACACTTCGGCAACGTCGTCATACTGATCGGGATCGCGCATGGCACTACTGTGGGGGCGCTACGGCAAGACCGTCGAATTCCTGTGCGCCCCAGGCGGCCAGGAATGTGGGCCACTCGACCTCGTACTCATAGGGCCGCTGCCAGTTGCTGCTGGTCGGGCCCAGCACGTCGCGGATGACCACGCTTTGATTGTTGAAGCCCATCACGACAACGGCGTGATCATTTCCCAGCACGGTCTGACGGGTGCGCCCGTCCGGCATGACCCAGGTCGCCGGACGCCAGGGCTTGAAGTCGACCGTGGTCTTGATCCAGACGAGCTGACCCGCGCGCAGCGCCGCCTCGACGCCAGCGCGGTCGTTGACCGATGTTACTGTCAGGTCGTACTGCTCGAACGCCTTGCGGATGGCGCTGCCTGTGCCGCGCGCCAGGAAGTTCTCTTTGATGTTACCCGAGAAGTGCCGGGTAATGTCGCCGCCGTAGATGAAAAAGCCATCTCTGGTCTCTTCGATGTACGGCTCGATGCTCGTGTCCACGCCGACGACCGCGATCATATCATCGACGTTCACATCGAAGCCATAGCTCTGCAAGATCACCCAGGCGGCGTCGAACTCGCACGAATACTTGTAGGCTTGCTGCTCCTTGCTCGCTGCAGGTATGTAAGCGTCGTAGGTGCGGCCATTCACAACGACTGGACCTGGCGTCGGTGTTGGCAGGGCTGTAGGGCTTGGCGTCCGAGTCGGTACAGCGGTAGCCGTCTGTCCAGATCGTGCCGTGGCGCGGGCGGGGGCAGCGGCAGCACGCGCTACGGCAGTCGGATGTGCCGTCGCGGTCGCAGCAAGTTGCGGCAAGGTTACCGCCAATGGCGTGATCCGCGGCGGTGGCTCCGGGCGGACGATCGCTCGCACTTGACTCCGCACACCAGGGATGAACAGGCTTGCGCCCGCGATCACAAGCGCGATCAGGGCAGCAATCACCAATCGAGGCATTCGGCGCTCCTCCTCCTCGAGCTGAATCCATGCGACGATGTTGGCACGCCGGGCAAGCGTGGCGCATGATACCACGTTCTCCATGGCAGCCACTGTACAGACTTGGCGGGACGAGAAGCGTCAAACAATAGCATGCAGCCAGTATCGTTGTGCAGAGCGCATATGCTCACACCTCGTGGGACGATCGGCGAGGTTCGCAACCTCGCGCAGGTCGACCCACACTAGTGCCCCTCTACGGCGCGATCGTAGCAAAAGCCACACAATCGGATGAAATCACACAGTGGGCACGATCATCTATCAAAAACCCTCGATACCATACAGATGTGTAGAGAATCGGCAGAATGAACACCAGGACGCTGCAAGACCTACAAGTTGGGCACATACCTTTGAGGCCGGGAGAAGCCACACTGTTCGCTAGACTGCTCACACAGGCGTTGGCCCAGATCTTGACGCACGCTTACAGAGCGGGGCTTCCTGTAAGGTTCTGCTTTGAGAACGTGTGAAAGGAAACGCCATGCGCCGAGCAGTGATTGGCACAGCGCTCGTGCTTGGATTGGTGATTCTGCTCGTGCCGCTCTACATCCTGTGGCTCGTTTGGAGCGGTTCGGGCGGCTCGCCACCGGATGGGCTGCTGACGCTCAATATGAAGGATAGCACCCGGCTCGCCGAGCGTACTCCCGCGGCGATCGCCGCAGCGACATCCCGCGCGCTCTTCCCGGACGGCACAGATGGCGCGCCGAATGGCGTTGTGCTTGCCTCTGCCGATACGTGGCAGGCCGCTGTTGTCGCCGCGCCGCTCCTTCGCTGGGTGAATGGCCCACTGCTGCTGCCCGACGGAACGACTGATGTGGGTGCCGAAGTCGCGCGCTTGCGCCCGCGCGGCGTTGCCGCGCTGGGCGGCGCGACGACCATTCAGATAGGAAGCAATCAACCGGCCAGCGCTGGCACGGGCACGCAGATCCCGGGCAACAATCCAGCCGAGCTGGCCGCCAGCGTGGACGATATCGTCGCGCGGATCGCCGGGGCGGCACAGCCAAACATCTGGCTCGTGCCGGAAGATCCCAGCTACGCCGTGCCGGCCGCCTACTGGGCGGCTCAGTCGGGCGACAGTGTGCTCTTCGGCGGCAGCCCGCTGCCGGATGCGACACGTCGAGCGCTGGAGCGCCGCGGCGGACAGGCGCGGATCTATCTCGTCGGTGCGAACGCCACAAATGAGGATTTGAGCCGCTATGGCACTGTGCAGCGCGTCGTCGCCTGGGATGGAATCTCAGCGGCGGTCGCTATGGCCGAGTATCGCGACGAAGCCGCCGACGCTGGCTGGGGCCTCGACGCCAGCCGCCCGATCGCAACCCACAACTTCGTGCTCGCCAATCGCGACGATCCGCTGGCGGCGGTTGCCGGCCTCTCACTTGCCCGCTTCGGGAAGTTTGGCCCACTGCTGTGGGTCGAGCGCGACCGCATCCCGCCCGCGACCGAGCAGTACCTCTGGAAGATGCGCCCGGAGTTTTTCGTGACCCCCGCCGAAGGCCCCTTCAACCATTTGTGGATCCTCGGCGATGTCGAGCGCATCAGTATCACCACCCAGGGGTGGGCCGACAACTCGCAGGAGATCGGCGCGTACCGCTTCCAGGAGGATGGGCTATCCGGATTGGAAATGCTCCTGGTTGTCTGGGTCGCTGCCGGGTTCGCATGTGGCTTGTGGATCTTCCTGCACAGCTTACGGCGCATCCCGCAGATGAGTGCGATGATGCGGGCCACCTGGACGCTGCTCGGCCTGGTGCTGGGGCCGCTCGCCGTGTGGCTCTATCGCCGCAGCTACCACAAGGTTCCCTGGATGCGGCACGGCCAGATGGCGATGTGGCAGCGGCAGGGGTTTGGCCCGGCGCTGGCCGCGTCGGCGATGAATCGCGGCTTCGATGGACCGCTCATGCTGGTCATCTCCTGGATCGTGACGGCGCTCGGGCTGCCGCTACTCATCTTCCGCGGGCCAGTCTTCTGGCTGGGCAACTCGATGATGCTCTCGATCTTCATCGCCTACTTCGGCGCACTGCTGTTGCACTGGCTCCTCATGCACGCGGCGATGTTCATGGAGCACGAACAACTCTCCTACGGCCAGGCGGTGCGACGCGCCTTCCAGCCGGCGTTCCTCTCGATGACCGCGATGGCCATTGGGATGATGGGCTTCATGTGGTGGATTCAGATGATGGAGTTGATGATGGAAGAGATGCCCACCGACGATGAAATCATGTGGTGGGGCACCGTCGTCGTGTCCATCCTGGCCGGCTGGCTCATCGCGCTGCCGATCGACGCCTGGCTGGTCCGTCGGAAGTTACAGCCCGGCACGATGTGAGAGGTGCATGATGCGAAAAATAGTGTTGCTGACGTGGTTGCCACTTGCGCTACTGGTCGCTGGCGGACTCTGGTGGAGCGCTGCCGCGTCCAGCCGTGCCCAGGCGCCGCTCGTGCCGCTGCCAGACAATGCGCTCTCAACCGGCTTCACGACCCGCTATGCCGGGCGGAATGTCTACGAAACCGCCGTAACACTGGCGCAAACGACCTTCCCGGCGACGAGCGAGCTGAACCAGCCGCAGACGATCATCCTGGCGCGGCCGGATCAAAAAGCCGAGCTGATGGCGACGGTCTCGATCATCCATCATCCGATCGACGCGCCGATCCTGTTCGTCGAGCGCGACCGCATCCCGCCGGAGACGCGGGCGGCGCTAGAGCGTTTCGAGCCGGAAGGACAGGCCTTCGATGGCAACGTCAAAGCGATCGTGGTCGGCGACATCGCCGAGGGCGTGGTGCGCGAGGTTGAGGGCATGGGCCTGAAGGTGCGGCGCATTCAGGGCGCGCCGGGCGATCCGGTCAGTCTGGCGGCGGCGGTGGACGACTACCGCGCCGCTATCCACGCCGATCACCCCGATACGGTGGTCGTAGCCTCACTCGATCAGCCGGACTTCGCCATCCCGGCGCTATCGTTCGTCGCGCATATGCCCAGTGGCTTCGTGTTCGTTAATCGTGACAGCATTCCCGAGGCGACCCGCGGCGTGCTCAGTCGCCGCTACGGGCCGACTTTTATGTATCTGATGGGGCCGGAGTCGGCGATCTCGGAGGGGGTCGCCCGCGAGCTGGCCCGCTACGGCCACGTCCAGCGGCTCTCCGCGCCGGACCCCTACGCGCTGTCGGCCTACTTTGCCGGCTACCGCGACAGCGGCCAGGACTTCGGCTTCTGGATCGGGCGCAGTCCACGCGACTTCGGCTGGGGCATCGCCGAGGGAGGGCACAACTTCACCTTCGTCAACCCGGATGCCTGGGCCGAAGGGATCGCGGCTGCGCTGCTCTCGCACCGCGGCAAGCACGGGCCGATCTTACTTGTTCAACAGGATGCCGTGCCCGAGCCAGTGCGGCGCTACCTGGATGAGACGGTGCGCCCGCGCCCCGCGGCGGCGCGCGACCAGCTCTTCAACCACGGCTCGATTGTCGGCAACACGACGGCGATCAGCGCCCGGCTGCAGGGCGAAATCGATGGGCTGCTGCGGCCCAAGGCAGCGCAAACGGAAGGAACCTGACCATGACCGAACGCGAAAAAATGCACCATGCCGATCATCACCACGATGCCGCCCACGAGCAAAGGAACACCCAGGCACAGCATAATGACCACAGCGCGAACGGCGGCGCAGCGCACCAGCGTCAGGAGCATGGAACGCGCGGTGAGGCCACGGCGACCCAGGAGATCGTTGCGCATTTCCCGACGGCTGCGCAGGCCCGGCAGGCGGCGCAGGCTGTCGATGACCAGGTGGTGTCGACGCACATCGAGGAAGTGTCGCATAATCAGGTCCACCAGGAGGCCATAAGCGCACAAATGGGCGTCACAACAGTCGAGATCGGCTTGGAGACATGGGTGGGCCTCGCGCTTGGCGCGCTCGCCGGTGTCGTGGTAGGCATCCTGATTTACTCCGGCCGTATCGCCCTGCCGGCCGTTGCGCCGGCGCTCGCCTCCGGCGCGGTGGCGTCGGTGGTCTTCAGCGCCAGCCTCTTGGCGATCGCCGGCGCACTCATCGGCGCGTTGTTGCACCTGTTCCGCGCCCCTGCCCCCGCGCCTGGGCATGAGCTTCATGCTGTTGTGTCCGAAGACGCCCGGCCCGATGTTGAACAGATGCTGGTCAATGTCGGCGCGCTGGATGTGCTGGTGCTCGGTGATGGAGCAGCGAAAGGTGGCAATGGTCGCCATCAGCAGGCCAGCGCGATGACGGAAAAGGGCGGCGGGCACCATTGATGGCGCCTTCAGTGATTGGTTTTCTCACAATTGTCGTATCAGGAAGGAGCACATCTTCATGGCAGGCGACCATACCACGGGTGTCCCAAGCAGGGCCGCCATCGCTGGTCATCCGATCCACCCGGCGCTCATCCCATTCCCGATTGCGTTCCTGATCGGAGCACTCGCGACCGACCTCGGCTACTGGTGGACTGCCGATCCGTTCTGGGCACGCGTCTCGCTCTGGCTGGTCGGCGCCGGCCTGGTGACGGGCGCGCTGGCCGCCGTCTTCGGCCTGATCGACTTTGTGACCATCGGCCGGGCGCGCGAGCACACCGCCGGCTGGATCCACGCGCTCGGCAACGGCGCGGCCCTCGCGCTGGCGCTTGTGAGCCTGCTGCTGCGGCTGGGCGACGAGGCGGCGGCGGTCCTGCCGTGGGGTCTCATACTCTCAGCCCTCACAACCGTCACCCTCGCCGTGACAGGCTATACCGGCGGCGAGCTGGCGTACCGCCATATGATTGGCGTGACCGGGCACGGTGGCGAGGAAAGCGACACAGACCATGCCCATCAGCCAGCAGGCCACAAGCATCACCATGCCGCATGATCACAATTTAAAGAACCGCCTCCGATGAACAACGCCACGATGGTATGATGATGCGTTCGGACGCGATCACGAATGTCTCAATCGAGTTGCACCGAAGCGGTAGAAACACCTCAGACGGTCGCTGCTCCCCGGCGCGCATGCCCTGCTGGGCGAAGCCTGCCCAACCGCGGATAACCCCGCCGGGCATGCATTGGTGCGAGCAGGCTCTGGGAGACAACACATGAACCGGAAAGTCATCATTGTCGGCGGCGGTATCGGCGGGCTCGCGACTGCTCGCGGATTGCTGCACATGGGCTGGGACGTCACACCCTACGAGCAGGCGCAGGCATTCGGCCCGGTTGGGGCAGGCATCACGCTGGCACCAAATGCCGTGCGGGCGCTGGACTGGCTGGGCCTCGGAGCGGAGTTGCGCTCGCGAGGCATGGCCCACGGCGCGGCTGGCATCCGCCACACCTCGGGGCGCTGGCTCATGCGCACTCGCGTCGAAGCACTCGAGGCGCGCTTCGGTGTCCCTTCCTTCGCGCTTCATCGAGCCGATCTGCACGAGATGCTCGTCGCGGGCGCCGCTGGCGCGACGATACGAACCGGGCACTTCGTGACCGGTGTCAGGAACACCGCTGAACCCGTCGTGACGTATGATGGACGGGACGGCCCCGGCGAAGACGCCGCCGACCTGGTCGTTGGCGCAGATGGCATCGACAGCCGCGTCCGGACCGCGCTCTTCCCCCGCCACCCCGGGCCAGCCTACGCTGGCTACATCACCTGGCGCGGACTGGTGCCTGCCGACGCAGCCCCAACGGCGAGCCGCACGGTTGGGGTAACCGAGACGTGGGGCCGCGGCCAGCGCTTCGGGATCGTGCCACTTGCCGACGGGCAGGTCTACTGGTTCGCAACCGCGTCGTTGCCCGCGCGATCCCACACACAAGATAGCATCCGCGACCTCGCCGCCCGGTACCGCGACTGGCACGACCCGATCCCGGCACTGCTCGAGGCAACACCCACACAGGCCCTGCTGCGGCACGACATCTACCACCTCGCGACTCCTCTGCCGCAGTATCACGCCGGCTGCATTGTGCTGCTGGGCGACGCAGCCCACGCGCTCACCCCGGATATTGGGCAGGGAGGATGCCTGGCGCTTGAAGACGCTGTGACCCTCATCAATCTGCTGCCAGGCGACGTCAACATCCCGGAGGCGTTGGCAGCCTACGAGCGCGCGCGTAAAGCGCGGGCCCAACGCCTGGTCCGCATCTCCGCAGGCTGGGGACGGATTGCCGAGTGGCGGAACCCGATCGCCGTCAGGCTGCGCAACGCGCTCGCACGCCTCATCCCTGCCAGTGCCTTGTTGCGCATGAGCGACGAGACGCTCGGCTGGAGGCCGCCCCCGGCGCGTCTGACTCTGCAGGCTGAAGCCACGGCCAGCTGATAATCGCCGGAATGCCCGCGCCCCATACGCGATCTCGTCCCGGCCACCCAAGACGGCGGTCGCAGACGTCACTGCCCTGGCATGCTCAAGGGCAGAGGGCAGCAGCTCCTCTAACGCCCAGACCGCACCGCGCCGTGCCAGGGCCACTGGCCGGCGCGGTAGCGCTCGCTTCAGTGAACTAAGATTGCGCTTGCGTGTGGGTCTGGAGAGAACCGCGGGCAAGCACCTGGCTCGCCCAGCGCTTCATTGACACAGACGTTGGCCCGACCCCTGCAAGGCACACCAGGCGTGCTCACGCTTCGCGCTGCATGGTGTGGCCCCGCGCCGGCTCTGGAAGCGCAGGCGGCAGGATGAGATAACTCATCAGCCAGCCCGTCACACCCGCTAAGGCGATCCCGCCCGCCCAGAGATGAATCGGCCACCAGATCCCCCCCACCATCTGCAACGCCAGGAAGTAGAGGCTGTAGAACACGAGCGGCACAAGCGCACTCCACAGCCGCAGCTGTTGCGGCTGCTGCACATCGGGCTGGAGCCAGCGATACAAGATGTCGGCGACAATTCCGGCGAGACCGGCGACTAGGCCAGCCCAGGGGGTGGCATGGAAGATCCCCAGGCCCACACCATTGAGCGCGAAGACAAACGTCAGCCAACCGAGCGGAAGCTGCGCACCCCACCGGCGGATCATCATCAGCAGCAAGGCCATCAGTACGCCAGTCTGGAGCAGGATACTGCTCATGCCCAACGTCTGGGCCAGCTCCTGGCTGCCGACGCCGCCCGCCTGCAAGGCGGGGAGCCCGAGGGTGCTGGCATCCAGGGCCAGCGGGCGCAAGCGGAGGTAGGCCCAGGGATGGACCAGGGGGTGGGCCTCACTGGTGAAGAAGCTGAAGATCGCCAGCAGTAGGGTGAGCGAGAGGATGGCGCGCCAGAGAGTCATCGAATTGGCCTGGCGCTGATACCAGGCTGCTCGCAGCGGACCGCTGGCGATCAACGCGCCGGCTGCGGCCAGCACCAGGTGGGGCGGACTATAGAGCGCTTCCAGGTCGGCCTCGATGCCAAAGACCAGGTGCCAGACGAAGTCCGCAATGCCGGTGATCAGAAACAGGCCAACCCCCAGCAGGGAAAGCCGATACCCCGCTGGGAGCGCCTGGCGCCATGGCGCACCATGGCGCCAGGCCAGGAAGCCACTGCCCCCGAGCACGAGCGCTGCGCCCAGCACCCCGCTGTAGATCATGGCATGCCAGGGTGTAAAGAAGGTCTCTGGGAGTTCATAAATATGGGCCCAGCCGTCCAGGTAGAGGCCCACGACAAACCAGGTCGCGAAGAGAGCCACGCCCCACTCGAACCAGGGATGCGCGGCAGCGCGCTGCCGTTGGGCGCGGGAGGCAGTTGAGGATGTGAGACTGGTCTTCAATTGCTATCGCTCCTTTCCTTGCGCAACAGGTCTGATCAGGGATGTGTCAGAGACGCGTTCGGCGGTTAGGATGCGATCGCCTAACCTTATGTGCTTGATATAGCCGTCACGACACAGGATGACATGACCCTCGCGCGACGCGGCGGATGCCGACCATCCGTGCTAAGGGGTCACATTGATGATCACGGTCAGGCCACCAGCGCCCTGCTCCTCGACGTTATCGTTGGTCGTATGGTGTGGGATGTGGCAATGCAGCAGCCACCTGCCCGGCTCGCGCGCCGTCCAGATCACGTCGTAGCGCTCGCCAGGACCGACGTTGACCGTGTCCTTCGCGATCTGAGCTGCCTGCGGCACCGGGTTGCCATCCGTCCCTACGATCGTGAACGGCCCGCCATGCACATGCATTGGATGCACGAAGTTGTTGTTCGAGCCGATGAAGCGCAACAGCACCTTCTGGCCGACCTTCATCTGGATGGTATCAGTCGCCGGGTATGCCTTGCCATTGATCGTGAAGAAGTTCGGCAGCGCCCCCTCCATCAGCATCGCCGGGTAGGTGTAGCCCTCCTTTTCCAGCCACTCCTGTAGCTGGATGGTGTATTCCAGATCGTAGGCCGGCTGGCCAGCCGCATCCTTGGGATCGATGATCAGCGCACCATACATCCCCAGCGCCTGTTGCCGATCCGGCTCCCTATGGGTGTGGTAGAAAAAAGTGCCAGCCTGCTGGGTGGTGAACTCGTAGGTGTAGGTCTCTCCCGGCTCGATCGGCGCCTGGGTGATCTCGGCGGGGCCGTCCATCACGTTTGGCAGGATCAGGCCGTGCCAGTGGACGCTGGTTTCTTCGGGCAAATTGTTGGTGACGTTGATTCGCACACGATCGCCTTCGGTCACGCGGATGCGCGGCCCCGGCACCTGGCGGTTGAAGGCGTAGGCCATCACCTGCTCGTAGGGCAGGATGTTCCACTTGATCACTGAGACGTCGAGGTCGAACACCTTCACGCCGTTCTCGACCCGCGGCTCGAGCATCTGATCGCCGCGCGCGTCCGCTGGAGCGGTGTAGCTGACGGTGCGTGGGTCGACTGCCGCCATGTCGCGCATGGACTGGCCGGGCGTGTCGTAGGTCATGATCATCCCCGGCGGCATGATCGCGCCACCGACATCACGCGCGCTGAGGCGCAGATTGGCGTAGGAGGCGGAGAAGATCAGCGCGGCGGTGAGCGCCAGCACCGACAGGAAGCTGACCGCTGCGATCTGTGCGCGCGTCGGGCGATAGGCCAGCGGGAT
>LJCR01000400.1 GCA_001399705.1 Kouleothrix aurantiaca | reverse complement strand
GGAAGAAGTGCGGGTTGGGGTCGCCGGTGCGCAGCATGCCCACCACGTAGTTGATCGGGTTGGGCTCGTCGGGATGGTCGACGTAGGGCAGGTTGAGGCGCAAGGTCCAGGCGCGCAGCGCGAAGGCGGCCAGGGCGATGGCGGCCAGGGTCAGCCAGGGCCAGCGCGGCGCGGCGGGTTTGGGCGGGTTGTGCGCGGGGGCGTGCTGCATAGCGCCGCCGGGCGGCGGGGTGTGCATTCGCATGGGCCGCCCGGCGCCGCGCCATTATAGCGGAAAACCGGCCTCAGTCGTAGAGCACGCGCGGCGTGCGGGCGCGGCCGGCCGGCCTCAGTCGTAGATCGCGGCTGGCATGGATCTGGGTGCTGGCGCGCGGAATGCTGGGCCGCGCGCCAGCGGCGAATCGTGTTATGGGCCGATCGGCGCGGTGTTGAACACTGCATCGTCGAGCAGCAGGTTGTAGGTGCGGCCCGACTGAACTTCGCCGATTTGCAGGCGGCCAACCGCAGTGCTGCCCAGGTTGGTCGTCACCGAGAGCGCGGTGATCTTGACGCCATCGAGCCATACCTCGGTGCTGCCGTTCGCGCCATTGATCACGGCGTGCAGCTCAAGCGCGTGCCAGCCGCTGCCCACGCTGGTGCTGCTGGTGAAAGTGGCCGAGCCGGCATCGTTGCGCAGGGCCAGCTTGCCGGCAGTGTCGACATACAGGTAGGCAATTGAGCCATCGGCACTGGTGCGCAGGCGCACAATATTGACCTGGCTGGACTGGCTGAGAATGTTGAAATAGACGCGACTGTAGGCGTTGGCGTAGGTGCTGGCCAGCGTCTTCTTGGCGTAGGTTGCGCCGTTGGTTGTGTTGCCTTGCACCGTGTAGGTGCCAGCATGCACCGCTGCCGTCTGCACCGTCAGGCCGCCGCTGCTTGTCCATGCCGCGAGGGTACCGCTTTCAAAGCCATCGCTGAAGATCGGCGCGGCGGCTGGTGCGCTGGTGGGCGTGCTGGTGGGCGGAACCGCAGTGCCGGTAGGCGTACTGGTCGAAGCGGGCGAAGTAGCGGTGGGCGTATCCGTCGACGCGGTGGCCGTATTCGTTGGTGTATCTGCTGGCGGGACGGCTGTGTTTGTGGGCGTGCTGGTGGGCGGGATGGCCGTGTTTGTGGGCGTGCTGGTGGGCGGCGCGCTGCCGAAATTGTAGGTCTGCACATCGAAGGTTTGCCCGTTCGAGTCGGTGGGCGCAACCGTGACCTGGTTGCCGTTGACGCTCACCAGCAGGAAGTGAAACACGCGCGCGCGCGAGCTTGGTGGGCTGGCGCTGCCACACGCGCTGCCCGCGCCCGCGCCGCCGTTCGCCGAGTACGACCAGCCAATACCATACGCATCTACGGCGCTGCAGCCGTTCGGCCCGATCGGCTCGGCCTTCGCGCCGCCCGCGCCGGTCACGTACGAGATCAGGCTGTTGGCATTGGGCTTGATGTTGCGCTGGTAGATGTGCGAGTGCCCGCTAAAGGCGATGCTGACGCCATTATTGCTGAGCAGGCGCTCCAGGCTGCCCGGCCCCTGCAAGAACGTATCCGACGCGTGATCGCTCTTGGCGGAGTAGAGCGGGTAGTGGAAGAAGGCGAACTTCAGCCCGCCCGGATGCGCCGCGAGGTCGGCCGCCAGCCAGTTGTACTCGGCCTTGCCGGAGGCCCAGTGGTAGGCCGCGTCCAGGCCGTAGTCGCTTGAGGTACCAACATTCGAGTCGGCCCAGGCGGCATCCAAAATGTAGAAGCGCGCCACGCCGGCATCAAAGGCGTACCAGGCGCTGGGGTAGCTGGCCGACGTGCTGCCGTTCAGGCAGCAGTAGGTTTCTTTCGCGTAGCGCCCGCCCGAGCTGCTGACGGCGACGCTCTGCGGCCAGTTCTGGAAGTGCGGGTGGTTCGAATCCGAGCGCGACAGGCCGTGGTTGCCAACTGTGGGGAAGAGCGCCATCGATGCGCCGGCGCGTGTCCAGAACGAAGGCCCGAAGATCGCGCTCAGGTCGGCGCCAACTTCCACCAGGTCGCCATAGTTGTTCTGGCTGCCCGAGGGGTAGCCGTTGTCGCCGGTGGTGATGGCGAAGCGCGCGCCACTGCTGGCGATCCGCTGCATCAGGTTGGCCTGCTCGGGGTTTGCGCCGGTGGAGTCGACCGCGCCCCAGTCGCCAAAGACGGCAAAGGAGAAAGGTTGGGTGCTGCCAAGCGGCAGCTGCGTCCAGAAGCGCGGCGAGGCATCGGTGCCAAGCAGGTCGGTGCTGCTGAGGAAGACACGGTAGCAGTACTGCGTGTTGGGCGCGAGTGTGAGCGTGGCGCTCCACTGGTATTCCGACACCGAGTTGACTGTCAGGCTGGTTTTGGTGCCGGTGACGCTGGTGGTGGGCGTGCAGTTGCCGCCCGCATCAACCGCGCCCCACTTCACGCTGCCGGTGCTGCTGGAACGGTCGGTGGCCCAGTTGATGGTTGCCGACGAAAGCACGACATCGGTGAGGTAGGGGTAGCGCTTGAGCTTGCTGCTGTAGGCGGCGGCTGCGGCGGCCTGGGGCACGGCGACCTGCTCGACGCTGGGAAGCGCAGCCAGCGCCCCGCGCGCATCGGGCGAGCCAGCCAGCGCGCGCACTGCCCCCTGGCCGCGCTGCTTCGAGTGATGGCCGACCGTATCGATCGCTTCCAGCGTATAGGTATGCGTTTCGCCGGGGCGCACGCGCGTGTCGAGGAATTGCAGCGTGCCGGTTGGAACAACTACCAGCCGCCGGCCATCGCGCCGGATCAGGAAGGCCGTGACGTCGCTGTCGTCGATGGAGTAGTACCAGTTCAGCAGGATGCCATCGGCGCGTGGCACGATATCGAGATCTTCCGGCTCGGTCGGCGGCAGGGTATCGGCGGTGTCGGGCTTTGCGGGCGTCTGCGTCACTTTCGATTGTGCAGAGGCGATCAGCTTGCCGCTGGAATCGAGCGCCTCAACGCTGTAGCGGATGCGTTTGGAGGGCGAAAGGCTTGTGTCGGCATAGGTCAGGGTGGCCGCGTCAAGCGTGGTGAGCAGCTGTTTCTCGCGCAGCACGCGGTAGCTGGCGATGCTCGGCGCAAGGTCGGCGCTGATTGCCCAGTCGAGCTGGATTTCCTGCACGCTGGTGGCCACGGCGCTGAGCACCAGCGGATCTTTGGGCGCGGGCGCAGCAACGCGGCCCTGGGCTGTCAGAATACTGGCGAAGGCCAGCAGCAGCGCCAGCCCGATCGCCACGCGGCTGCCGGCGCGAATAAGAAGTTGGCTTGCCATGGTTTTTTCCTTCACGATAGGTTCGGGACGGAGCGAATACGCGATGGCTACGGCAGCGTAACGTCGGCCGGGTTCGATGGCGCCGAGGCGTGTTCAACCACGTCGAATGCCTCGACGGTGTAGATGTAGTGCGCGCCGGCCGCCACGCCGGTATCTTCATAGCGCAGCGTACCCGCGCCCAGCAGCGCCAGCGGCAGGCCATCGCGCCGCAGCAGGTAGGCGCTGATGTCGGTATCGTCGTTGGCGGGGTACCAGTCGAGCAGCACCGCGCCAGCGCTGGCGGCGGCGGTCAGGCTTTCGGGCGGGCTAGGCGGCGTCAGGTCGGGGGTGTCGGGCAGAGATGGCACCTGCACGGCCACGCTGTTCGACGCGGCGGACGCTTCTTCGCCTTCAATTGTGCGCACGCTGTAGACATAGGCGCGGCCGGGCTGCACGGTCGTGTCGATATACGCGAGCTGGTCGCCGTTCACCACTGCGATGCGCGTGTCGTCGCGGCGGATCGAATAGTGGATCGTGGCCGGGTCGAGCGGCGCGGCTGCCCAGCGCAGCACCACTTTCTGCACGCTCAGGGCGATGGCGCTCAGCTGGCCAGGGGCGGGCGGGTTGGGCGTGGCGCTGGCCGCGCCGGTGGGCACAATCGCCAGCGCAAGCGCGGCAGCAACGAGCAGCAGGCCGCCAAACAGCATGCGG
>LJCR01000398.1 GCA_001399705.1 Kouleothrix aurantiaca | reverse complement strand
GAGTAGCACGTGAAGTGTCGTTTGGTCGTGGGAGGAGTGGCGCTATGAGTGCAAACATGCGGATGTGGGTCGAGCTTGGCTTCGATGTCGCGTATTTGCTGGTGATCTGGTGGCTGGTTGCAGCCATGATCGTGCGCCGCGCTCAGCTCGCGCCCAGCGACGCGCCAGTGGGGCAGCGCCTGCTGCTGGCGTTTTTGCTGCTGGCGCTGGGCGACACCGGGCATGTTGGCTTTCGGGTGCTGGGGTATGCGCTTGGTGGCTTTGACCCGCACGCCGAACTGAGCGGGGCGGCCGCGACGCTGATTGGCATGGGCGCGCTGGCCACCGCCACTACGCTGACACTGTTTTACATGCTGATGGCCGATAGCTGGCGGGTGCGCTTCGAGCACGCCTGGGGCTGGGGCACGCTGGCGCTGCTCGCGGCCGGCATTGCGCGGCTGGCAATCATGACTCTGCCACAAAACGCCTGGGAAAGCGCCGTGCCGCCGCAGCCCTGGTCGCTGTACCGCAACCTGCCGCTGATTGTGCAGGGGCTGGGCGTGGCCGCGCTGATGCTGCGCGACGCACGCGCGCAGGGCGACCGGCTGTTCCGCTGGATCGGGCGGCTCATTCTGGTGTCGTACGCGTGCTACCTGCCGGTGGTGTTCTGGGTGCAGCGCGTGCCAGCGCTCGGCCATGCTGATGATCCCGAAGACAGTGGCGTATGTGGCGATTGCGGTGCTTGTGTACCGCGCGCTATTCCGCCCGGCGTCGCACACACTGCGCACGCACTCGCTCGCGGCATAAACGCTGCCGGAAAACGAACGTAAGGCGGCAGGGAATGTTGGAGCGCACCGAGAGCTTTCGCGCCGCTTCTGCCTACTGCCCGCTGCTGGTACGCAGGGAAATACACCGCTACCACCACAATCGCCAGCACAATCCGGTAGATTGCAAAGAGCGCAAAACCAGCACGGCGTATGTAATCGAGCAAAAAGCGAATCGCCAGCGCGCCCACCACGCCCGACACCAGAATGCCGATCACAAACACATCGATTTCGCTGCCTGGGATGGCAAGAATATCGGGCAACTTCAGCACCATCGCCGCCGCAGTAATTGGCGCGCTCAGCAAAAACGAATAGCGCGCCGCCGCCTGCCGGTTGAATGAAAGCAAGCGCCCCATGGTAATGGTGCCGCCCGAGCGCGAAACGCCCGGCACCAGCGCGCACGCCTGCGCAAAGCCAATCAGCAGCGAGTCGCGCCACGAGATCGTTTCCAGCGGCTTGGTTTCGGGTAGCGACCGATCAATCACATACAGCAGAATACCCATCACCATCAGCGTCGCCGCAATCAGCAACGGCGCGCGCAGCGCCTGCTCGGCCACTTTTTCCAGCAGCACGCCAATGATTGCAGCGGGCAGTGTTGCAATGATAACCGAGCTCAGAATGTGCTCGGCTGGCGTGCGGGTGCGGCTGGCATCGCCGCGCAGTTTGGCGCGCGCCCAGCCGAACAAGCCGGGTAAAGCGCCCAGCAAAGCGACCCAATCCTTCCAAAAATACACGACCAGCGCCACCAGCGTGCCCAGATGCAGCGCAACGTCAAAGGTCAGCGAGTCGATCACGCCGCCGTGCCAGCCAAACAGCCACGGCACTAAAATCAAATGCGCCGACGACGAGATCGGCAAAAATTCGCCCAGACCCTGCACCACGCCCATAATCACCGGCTGCGTGTAGCCAAACAATGAAAGCAGAATACACGCCAGCGTAGTGAACCCTGCCAGTACGGCCACGCGTGGCTGAAATAAAGATTTCGCCGCTTCTTGTGCCGATGGTGTTGTTTTTTCTTGCATGCTAAATAGTTTTCTCGTATCTGTATGGAATACTACTGCGGCAAAAACACGGGCGGGAATAGCTGCCAACCCTGAGGCGATTATACCAGAAATCACTATGCCCCCGAGATAATTGCCATTGTCTACGATGATGTAAGTGCCCAAGAACAAAATATCTGCATAAATTATACAATGTGTCACAGCCGAGTATACGGCAGCAATAAAGCGGCACAATCGCATATTCGCGGCTTGCAGAAGATCAAAATCCCGGCTCAAGCGTGAGCTAGTGTATGCCCAGATGCACGATTGACCGAGTAGTGAATCAACTCAATGGACCATATGTGCTAGTAGTACGTGCCTCTGCCTACTGTGTGCATCGCTCATTATAGATAGATGTTTTGCCCTTGTTGCTTATTTCGCAGCAATTGTGAATATTTTACGAGGAAGAAGAAAAAAGACTTGCAAAAACCCCTTTATCGTATTATGATAGAAATTAGTCGGATGTATATTGATTAGCGAGGTGAATTATGCCGAGTGTTAGGAAACTTTCCCAAGACGAAGTACGCGCGCTGGAAAACAAGGGCAAGGGCCAACGCAAGCTTGTCGAGGAAGAATACGATCGAATCCTCAACGAGTACGATGAAGGCGATTATGGCGAAGCTTCCCTCGATCCGAGCGAAAATCGCCTGACTGTTCGCAATCGATTGAAGGCTGCAGCGCGCCGCCGCAATTTATCGATCGATTTCCGCCGCACAAAAGACGATATTTTGCGCTTTCAGGTGGTTGGCGCCAACGCCGCGCCCATGATCGAAGAGCCACCACCGCCAGTTGAGCCCAAGACCCGTGGCCGCAAGAAGAAAACGAGCTAACACTCTTTTCTTGCCATTTCGCCACACAGTAATGCTTGCTCGGTTCTCGTGTGTGTTTCTGCTCGTTTACTCAGCAAGCACTTTTCCTACTACTTAGGGATTAATAACAAAAAGCGCGCCAGCTCTATGCGGCGCGCTTTTTGTGGTATTTGGGGCTTGCTGCCAAAATTTACTGGCAGCGCGCCGGATTCTGCGCCTGCGCATATACACGCCCGAATTCCGACGTAAACGCGCCAGCCAGCGCCGCATCGTCAATAATAACGGTATTTTCGTCATTACTTCGCTCGGCGCTGTTCGTGAAATTGTATGAGCCAGTAATCACTGTCTGCTCGTCGATCACCAGCGCTTTGTGGTGCATGTTGTAGCAATTGCCGTCGAGCAGCACATCCAGGCCAGCTTCGCGCAAGCGCGCAAAAGCCGCGTTTTGTCCGGTGGCGTTCTGGCTTTCCAGCACTACCTGCACATGCACCCCGGCGCGGGCGCGCTCCAGCAGCGCGTCGATCACTGGCGCGGCAGTGAAAGAAAATGCCATCACGCGAATGCTGTGCTTTGCCGCAGCGATGCGCGCAAGCAGATAATCTGCCGCGCCGTCTTGCGGGGCGAACAGCACCTGCAAGCGCGCCGTACCGATGCGGAACTGCGGGATATTCGCGCGCCGCATTTTGGCGGTGCCGAAACGCCCGGCCAGCATTTGCTCGATCTCATCCTGGTAGGCCGCCGCAAGCTCGGCGTGCACTGCGCGGATCATATTATTGTTGTTGCGCCAGGTGTCGTTTTCGGTCATATTCCACGAGCCGAACCACACCACAAGCCCATCGATCACAGCGATTTTGTCGTGCATAAACGGTTCGCGCCGATCCACGCGCACCGTCGCGCCGGCTTGCTCCAGCCGGCCCAGTGCCAGCGCAACCTCGGGCGTCAGCAGGTTTTCGCTATCGGCAACCAGGCGCACCGCCACGCCGCGCCGCTGGGCGCGCAGCAGCGCATCCGCCAGCTCGGGCAGGTCGAAATCGAACACCGCAATATCAACCCGGCTGCGCGCCCGGTCGATGTCGACGATGAGCTGCTGAAGCAGTGGAACAGCTGGCCGCTGCCAGCTTTTGTCGGGGTAGACCAGCGTTGGTGTGGTGAAAAACGCCTGCAAGCGTGGATTGGTTGGGGCAGCGCTGGCAAGGCCGGCGCGCTCAGCGGCAGCAAACGCCAGCGGCCGGAGTGTGCCCGCCTGATACAGGTAGCCAAGCAGCAGTGCCACGAGCACCGCCACAACCAGCAAAGGGCGGCGCGCGCCTGGGCGCGTTGCGGCCACCATTATTTC
>LJCR01000397.1 GCA_001399705.1 Kouleothrix aurantiaca | reverse complement strand
GACCACCGCACGCTCGGCTTCGTCCACATCTTCGCTCAGGTGGCGCGGCTGGTCCATCTGCGCCCGAGCGAGCAGCCCGGCGGCGTGGCGGCACTGCTCGGCCAGCGTGCGTTGCGCGGCGTTCTGGCGCTCCTGCTGGATCGAATCGGCGCTCATAGTTCGTCCTTTGGCGCTTGCGTGAAGCGGAAATAGTCTTCCGGGCGCGTGGCCGATTCGTTGCCCGCCAGAACGATCACGGCGCGCTGCGCCAGCCCGCCCGCGATGGTGGCGCTGGCCGCCAGCACGGCAAGCGTGCGCGACTCGCGTTTCCTGAAAAAAGTAATCAGGTGCAATACCAGCGGCAGCACAATCCCCAGCCCGAGCGCGCCGCCCCAGTACAGCAGCGCAAGCGGCTGGCGGCGCAGCGGCGCGTCGACCTTGTTTGCGCGCCAGGCCTGGTCGGTTGCGGCGGCCAGCGCCAGCTCCGCGCCGCTCGCCAGGAGCGAGATGCGGCTCAGGCCGGTGTGGGCTTCGCGGCGCGCGCCCAGCGCGGCACACGGCAGCGCGGCTCTTTCCACCCCAACTCGCCCTTTCCCATCAGCACCACGCCGCTGGCTAGCACGATCACCGCCATAAGCGGCTGGCAGGCAAAAAAGCCACCCCCGGCCACACAGTAGCCGGGAGCGGCAAAGAACATGGAAGATCGTTTCTGGTTCTGCGGGCTGCTGCGCTAGCGCCGCGCCACCGCGAGATACATGCCCCACAGGTTCTTCAGCGTGCCGTTGGCAAACGAAATTGTATAGTTTGCGTCGCTGGCATTACTTGGCACAATCGGGTAGGTGCCGGGCGCGCTTTGCGGCGTGGCACTGGTGCGCAGCGCCACCGGGCGGTCGAGGGCGCTGGCGGTATCGCCATTGACAAAGCCAGTGTAGCGCGCAGTGAGTTTCGGCGCGGCATGGCCCTGGATCATCGTCCCGTTGTCGGCGGCGATCGTAAGCGGAGCGCGCGCCACATTGATCTGCACCTGGCCGGATACCGTTTCGTAGCTGCTGCTGTTTTGCGGCGTAAAGGTGGTGTGCAGCACCTGCCCGGCCCCGGCATTCAGCACCCGGCCGGCTGGCGGATCGTAGGCGAAGCTGCCGCTCACAGGCTGCCCGCCAAACGTGGCGGTGGCGTTGAGCTGAGTTGCGCTCAGCGCATCGCCATAGGTGATGGTGGCCGGGTTGTTCCATACGATCTGCGGAACATTCTTACTGGTGATTTTCAGGGTGCCATTCAGCAGCGTCAGGGAGTAGTTGCCGTCGGTGCCGCCGCTGAGCGCGATCGGGTAGCTGCCAACCGGGCTGTTGAGTGTGGCAGTGGTGCTTGCGCTCGGCGGCGTGTCGAGCACCGCCTCGGTATCGCCGTTCACAAAACCGCTGTAGTGAATGGTCAGCGGCGGGTTAGCGGTGTTGAGCAGGCGCGTAAGATCGGCGGCTGCGGCGGTGAGCGGCGCTTTGCCAATATTCAATATTCCGGGCACAAAGCCAAGCAGGTAGTTGGCCGAGCTGAGCGTGCCCTGTGAAATCGTGTAGCTGCCGGCCGGGCTCGTGACCGTTGCGCTGGTCGCAAGCGCGCCGCTCACGGCAAATGCAAGCGTGTCGCCGTTTACCAGCCCGCTGCCGGTGTAGGTCAGGTCGGGCAGGGTGCCGCCATAGGTTATGGTCTGGTTCGCCGCCGTGATTGTGAGCGCGGCGCGCGATATGCTGATCTGCGTCTGGCCCGTCACAATCGCGTAGAGCGCGGTGTTGAGTGGCGTGAAAGTCACGCGGAGCGCCTGCCCGCTGCCGGCCTCCAGCACCGTACCCGCCGGCGGATCATACGTGAATGTGCCGCTGAGTGCCTGCCCGCCAAAGGTGGCGGTGGCGTTGAGCTGGCCCGCGCCAAGCGCCTGCCCGTAGGTGATCGAGGCTGGGGTATTCCACACAATCTCTGGCACGCTCAGGTTGGAAACAGTCAGGACGCCATTCACCAGGTTGAACAGGTAGTTCGTGTCGCTGCCGCCGCTGAGCGCGATCGGGTAGCTGCCGGCCGGGCTGTTGAGCGTGGCAGTGGTGCTGGCGCTGGGCAGGGTGCCCAGCCCGGCGGCGGTGTCGCCATTCACAAAGCCGCTGTAGTGGATGGTGAAGGCCGGATTGGCGGTGTTGACCGTGCGGGTGAAGTTGTCGGCCGTGGCGGTGAGCGTCGCCTTTCCCACGGTCAGCGTCCCTTCCACAAAGCTGATCAGGTAGTTCAGCGCGCTGAGCGTGCCTTGCGCGATGGCATAGCTGCCGGCCGGGCTGCTGGATGTCGCGCTGGTGGCTGGCGCACCGGTTACAGCGGCGGCAAAAGTATCGCCATTCACCAGGCCACTTGTGCTCACGGTGAGCGCAGGCACACTGTCGCCATAGGTCATTGTTTGATTGTCGGCGGTGATGGTGAGCGCGCGCTTGCTGATCGTGAGCGTGAACGACTGCGTCGCCGATTCGAGCAAGCTTTGCGCTTTGACGGTCAGCGCAAACTGGCCGCTCTGCAGCGGAATTCCTGTGAGCGTCCCGGTTGGGGCCAGCGCCAGGCCAAGCGGCAGCGCCCCGCTGCTAACGCTAAACGTAGCCACACTATTGGTTGTGAAGGTGTGCAGGTACAGCGTGCCATAGCTGCCGCTGGACGGCAGGCCGCTGGTAAATGCCAGCGCTGCAGCATGGGCCTGCGGTGTTGGGCCGAGGGAGCTAACAAGCAGGGCAAGGAAAAGCAGGAAGCGAGACAGGTGGCGAAATCGTGTCGAAAACCACGCGTTCCTGGCCTGAGCAAACATACACACTCCTTTGCGCGGGTCCGGCTACCAAAAAAAGCTGGCGATTGGCCGGAGATAAGAGTTCAGGAGCTATCAGGCTGGCGGCAAAAGGTCGAAATTGCGCAGATCTGGCGTAAACCGGTGCGATTCCGCGGAATTCTAGAAATAGTGAAGCTCGCGTGGGTAACAGGTTTTAGCGAAAATCTTGTGAGGTAGCAGATCGATGATCTTGCGCTTGCTGGGCCGATTGCAAGGAAAGCGAAACAGAGGTTGATAATCTACCGGCCCAAGGATGAAGATCGCAATTGTGCAGCCGCCCGACGCCACAAGACGAGTATAGGGTGCGAGACAGCCGAGCGCATATTCAACGAAATGAAAGTTTAGAAGCAAATTAGTATCGAAACCCGGGGCAAGGATGCGCGGCTTTGTAGCGTATGCCCTGGAAAAAGTGTCAGGCGCGGGCAGCGCATGTGCTACCCGCGCCTGACACTTTTTCCAGCGAAACGGATCTATGGCACAATCGTGCCGCCGCCAAAGTCGTCAAGCAGGGCCTTCGAGGCCGCAATCGTCCAGATGCCGATCTTGCCGCCCTTGGCGTTGAAGAACTGCTGATCGGCATTGCTCAGGGTGACGGTGGCGAGCAGCGTGCCGTTCTTGTAGATCTTCACCGTGCCATCGGCACCTGCGCGCGCCCCCAGCACATCGCCATTCGCAAATGTGGCTGCACTGTTCTTGTAGAGCGTCCATGCGCCGTTCTGGCCAGTACGCAGGGTCGAAACGCGCACCGCCTTCGCCACGGCATCATACACCACCGAGATCGCGCCGCTGTCGGAAAGGCTGCCAGGCTGCACTTTCAGCAGCACGCCCTGCGATGGGCTTTTGGTGTCAATCGTCGCGAGCGTGACAAAGGCTTCCTGGCTGGTACCAAAGCTTGTGGGCTTCCACACCAGCGGACCGCCGATCTGAACATCGAGCTTGTTCGATGCAACCTTGTAGTAGCTGCTGCCAGTCAGGCCTTCCCAGCCGCCGCCCACGCCGCCATTGGCGCGGTTGAAGGTGTCCAAAACGCTGGTCGTTGGGAAGGACGGTGTTGGCGTGTTGGTCGGCACTGGCGTGTCCGTCGGCGTGTTGGTAGGAACGTCGGTCGGCACTGGCGTGTCCGTCGGCGTGTTGGTAGGAACGTCGGTCGGCACTGGCG
>LJCR01000395.1 GCA_001399705.1 Kouleothrix aurantiaca | reverse complement strand
TTGCGGGGCTGCTCTTTATCGCGGCGCGCTGCGTCAGCCCCGCCGCGATAAAGAGCAGCCCCGCAAGGGCCAGTGTGCCGCCGCCCGCCGTCTGCGCGGAGTCGATGAAAAAGCGAATGATCTGCGGGTTCAGCAGTTCCAGCGCGATGCTGGTGAATAGCAAGAGCGCGAGCAGGCCGACGCGGCGGCGCTGCGGGCCAAGGTAGGTCGCGAGAAGGTTTCGGTACGGGTGGAACGAGCTGAGCATATGGCTCCTTTTCAGAAACAAAAAACACCACGGGCGTACCCGTGGCGGCGTGGTGCGGCCAGGCAGGCACATCTCGGGCCGCCTGGGCAACAAAAAACCAGGCGGCGCGCTGCGCCCCTGGCGGGAAGTGGCTCTGGAAATGCTCGTTGCAACGCACACACGCCACCAGCGCATGGCTGGCGCGCGGCGCACCTGCAGGCAAGCATGCTCACCCGGCTGGCGCACACGCAAAAGCTGCGGCGCAGCGCCGGGCGATCAGAGCAAGGCTTTAGTTATGGGGCGCACTCAAACGCGGATCGCACCACCGTTGTGGCGATTCGACCCGAACAAATTGTTGAGTGGTGTTGTCATGGTGCGCGCCTCCTGTTGTGTGTTTGTGTTTTCCAGAGGCTACCACGCGGCGAAGGGCGGGTCAAGTCGGTCTTTCGCCCGATATGGGCGGGGGCAATGGGCAGTGGGCAGGAGGCAGGAAACAGTATATTTTCGCGTTCCGAAGCTTTCGTACAGTGTGAATACTGACTTCTGTCTCCTGACTCCTGCAAAAAGACGTAGAAACGGCTGCCCAATCGCTTGGGCAGCCGTGAGGAGAATATGGGGTGCGGCTGAGGCCGTGCATCAGCGCGGTGCGGCGCGCTGGGAACGACTGCCGCTGTCGTTCCTGTATTTCACTTGTGCTCGTTTGTTCGAGGTGATGCTATTGTGCCATGCAAAAATGAGCCTGGCATTAGATCGCCGTGAGCGGAGCGTTAAGGCCGGCCAGCGCTGCGGAAATAAAAACGGCCGCCCGCAGGCAGCCGTGAAAGAGAAGGTTGGCGGCGTATGGAGGTGAAGGATGTGCTAGCTTCACGTCGTGGGGGGCGACCGCCGGTATCGTTCCCGCACGCGCATCGTCAAGCACTGGGACGATTGAGCTAGCTGTATTGTTGCACAGCGAAATGAACGGCACTTGAATAGCGTGTGAGAGCAGAATGAATGTTTTGCGAGCCGCGCCCCCGCACAAGGGCCGCGAAACGCGCTCCACACCGCTCCAATGCCGGGCGAAGGTGCTACAATGCCGCTGCGTTTTTTGTCACAATAAGGAGAGCGGCGGTGGACTACCAGCAAGCAATCGATTACCTTTATTCGTTCCCCGACAGCGAGTCGCGGCTGCCGCGCACGCCGGCCGAGTTTAACCTGCCGCAGACGGCCGCGCTGCTGCGCGCCTTTGGCGAACCACAGCAGAGCTTGCGCTGCGTGGTGGTTGCCGGCACCAAAGGCAAGGGATCGACCTCGGTGTTTCTGGAGGCGATCGCGCGCGCGGCTGGCCTGCGCACCGGCTTGTGGACCTCGCCGCACCTGCATTCCTACCGCGAGCGCATCCAGGTGAGCCGCCAGCCAATCAGCCAGGCCGAATTCATCGCCGCGATTGAGCGCCTGCCGGGCGTGCTGGAGGGATACAGCCGCGCCGAGTTTGGCGAGCCAACCATCTTCCAGCTTGGCTTCGCGCTGGCGCTGCGCTACTTTGCCGATCAGAATGTCGACCTGGCAATTCTGGAAGTGGGGCTCGGCGGGCGCTACGACAGCGCCAACGTCGTCACGCCCGCGCTGTCGATCATCACCTCAATCAGCTACGATCATATGGCGATCCTGGGCGACACACTCACCAAAATTGCCACCGAGAAGGCCGGCATCATCAAGGCCGGCGTGCCGGCGATTACCACCGCGCAGGACCCCGAAGCGATGGATGTGATTGTGCGCACGGCCGCGCGGGTTGGCGCGCCGCTGTATGTGGCGGCCCCGGCTCATTATGCGCTCGTCTCCGACGGAATCATGCCGCTCGGCGCGGCGCTGCCCACGCAGTTCGACCCATACGCTCGCTATGGTGGGCCGACGAAAACGGCCCTGCGCGGCACTTTCCAGCGCGACAACGCCCGGCCCGCTACCGGCGCGGCGCTGCTGCTGCGCGATGCCGGCCTGCCGATTGGCGACGACGCGATTGCGGCCGGGCTGGCTGGCGCGCAGTGGCCGGGGCGCATGGAGGTGGTAGAGGGAGCGCCGACGATCGTGCTGGATGGCGCGCACAACGGCGACTCGGCCGCCAAGCTGCTGGCCTCGCTGGAAGCGACCTACCCCGGCCAGCCAATCGTGTTTGTGCTGGGCGTGTCGCAGGGCCACAGCGCCGAGCATATTCTCGAAACGCTGCTGCCGCGCGCCCGCGCCGTGGTGCTGACGCAATCCACGCACCCGCGCGCCATGGACACGACGCCACTGGCCGAGCTGGCTCGCCCACTGCTGCCGCCCGGCGCGGCGCTTGAGTTCGCCTCAACGCCAACCGACGCGCTGGCGCGCGCACGCGCACTGGCCGGGCCTGATGGAATAGTTTGTGTCACTGGCTCACTGTTTGTCGTGGCCGGCGCGCGCGAGGCGCTCCCGATTCCGCTGGAAAAGGATTAGCAAGTGCGCGTGAACGCGCAGGGGTTAGGGAATGGGGGATAGGGATTGGTGATTGCAATGCTGATGTTCTCGCCTGATTTCGCATCGCTTTCTTGATATTTCACGAGAGAATTCAGTCACACAGCGCACAGAGAGCACTGAGTTTGGCTTCCTACTCAGTGCTCTCTGTGCGCTGTGTGGCCGAACCAGTCGCTACGCCTCGTTCAGGGCGCGCCACACCGCCTCGGAGCGGATGGGCGCCTCGGTGATGCGCGCACCGACTGCCGCCCGCACCGCGTTCGCCAGCGCCGCCGCGCCCGCCGTGATCGGCGGCTCGCCAATGCCGCGCGCGCCAAACGGCCCGTTCGGCGAGGGATTCTCGATCAGAATGGCCTCGACTGTGGGCACGGTGTCGATCTTGGGCAGGTCGTAGTCCATGAAGCTGCCGGTCAGCAGCTGGCCGTACTCGTCGTAGATCATGGCCTCGTGCAGGCCCCAGCCCACGCCCTGGATCACGCCGCCGTGGATCTGCCCCTCCACCATCAGCGGGTTGAGCGCGAAGCCCACGTCCTGCACGGCCACGTAGTCCAGCGGCGTTACCTGCCCGGTGCTGCGATCCACGCGCACGCGCGCCAGGTGCACCACAAAGCCGGCCGTGCCACTTTCCACCGCCGCAGTGCCTTCGCCCACAATCGGGCCAGCGCCGCCCGATTTGCTTTCCGAAACCTCGACCAGGTCGCCAATCGGCATGGCGCTGGCGGGCACGCCCTTCACCTGCACTTTGCCGTCGGCAATCTCCAGGTCGTCGACCGCCGCCTCAAGCTGGTCGGAGGCCAGCTCTATCAGCTTGCGGCGCACTTCGCGGGCAGCATTCGCCACCGCGCCCGAGACGCTGTAGGTCGTCTGGCTGCCGCCGCTCGGCCCGGCGAACGGGCCGGATTGCGTGTCGCCCTGAATGAGCTCGACGCTATCGGGCGAGACGCCGATGATCTCGGCGGCCACCAGCACCAGGCTGCTGTTCACGCCCGAAATATCGACCGAGCCGACATGCACGCGAATGGTGCCGTCGGTGTCGGCGCGGCACACCGCCGCGGCCGGCGTCGAGCCAACCGGCCAGCCGCCCACCGCAATGCCAATGCCCTCGGCCACACCGTTGCTCGCGCCATTGCCGTTCGCGCGGCCCTGCCACAGCGGGTGCTCGCGCATGCGCTCCAGGCACTGCCGCAGGCCGATATTCGGCCACTCGCCGTTGTTGCCCATCTGGTCGCCGCTTTCCACCGCGTTCTGCATGCGGAACTCCAGCGGGTCGAGGCCCAGCTCCAGCGCCATCTCGTCCATATTCGAC
>LJCR01000396.1 GCA_001399705.1 Kouleothrix aurantiaca | reverse complement strand
GACTCCACTTGCGCCGGCCTTGGCGACGATGCAGCAATCGTGTGAATTGCCCAGTCGGCGACTTGAACAAGTCGGTATTGCCGCTTTAAGCGATGTGGAGGTGATAGCTTTGGTACTTGGTGGGAGGGTGCGCATTGCCGAAGAACTGCTTCAGACCTACGGTAGCCTGCGGGTGCTTCGGCAGGCAACATCTGCTGATTTAACCCGTCATTTCGGTGTTGGTCACGTGCGCGCAGCCGCGCTGCAAGGGGCCCTTGAACTTGGCAGCCGCGTTATCGCTGAACAATTTCAGTTTGGCAGCCAAATCAAATCTCCGACAGATGGTGCTGAACTGCTGAAGGCGCGTATCGGCCATCTTGCTCATGAAGAGTTTTGGGTCATCGTACTGGACACAAAAAATCGCGTGCAGACCAGCTTTTGCCTGTATCGCGGCACTGTTGATAGCACGTCGATTCGTGTTCCCGAAGTCTTCAGAGAAGCGGTAAGGCGCAACTCACCCGCCATTATTATTGGGCACAATCACCCCAGTAATGACGTTCGACCGTCACCCGAAGATTTGCTCCTGACACGCAGTTTAATCAACGCAGCTAAAGCACTCGACATCTCACTCCTTGATCACATCATCGTTGGCTCAGACCGCTATTACAGCCTTCGCGCTGATGGGCGTGTAGTGTTTTAGACTGAAAACTTCGGCCATCTGCACAGCGTGAACCGCTGGCTGGTGGCCTCATTACCTCCTCTCGCTTTCCTCCCCTTCAAGCAGCCAGTGGTACGAAACCTCAAGCACCTTTGTAAGTGCAATCACTTGGGCGACATTCAACAGGCTCTCGCCATGTTCGATGCGACTGAACTGTCCTTGTGTCACCGAGATGCTCTCGGTTTCCATCCGAATCCGTACCTGCTCTTGTGTCAACCTCAGGTGTTCGCGGCGTTGCCGAATACGCGCCCCAATTTCTTTTGCAATGGCACGTTCATACACGGTGTATTCAGCTGGTACGTTCTGGCTGCGCTTGGGCATAGTACTGCTCCTTGCGCAACCTTCGCATACTTCTGAAAAAACCCCTTCCAAAGTTGGAAGGTCAGTGGTATACTCCCCAGACCGCTACGGGCAAGCCTGGCTATCTTGGCACACCGTACGCGCCTCTTCCTACTTTTCAACACACCAGTTTTTTGTGCAATCTCCAAATCAAAAGGCGATAGTTCGCTTTGATGTGCCCAGGTCGGGGTTAGGGTTGCCCACAACCTGGCATGCAGGAGGGACAGATGGCGACTCAAAGCAGTCGGCGCATTGCAAACCACCCGCGACAGCTGGTGGTATTTGGATGCATGTGCCTCGTCTTTGCCTTGGCCGCGTGCGGTGGCGCACCCGCCTCACCAGCTCCAAGTGCTGTACCGAGCCTCAGCGCTTCTCCTACGCTGGCTCAGTCCTCCCCAAGCGCTCTACCCATACCCAGCGACACTGCCGTGAGCATGCCAACGGCAATGAGCACGGAGCCAGCGACAATTGCCCCGCCAGCTACTGTGGTTCAGCCGACTCAGGCAGCCGCGACCGAAACACCTGCCTCATCAGCGGGCACCGTTGGGGGCAGTATCACAGTGGAAAATTGGAGCGTGACTCTGCATGACGCGCAGCTGCTAGATACTTTCCGAGAGGCCAATGGGCAGGAAGTTCAGCGCCCCGGTTTCAAGAATGTGGCACTAACCGTGGGGTTCAAGCGGCTGGCTATCAAGAGTGATTTCAACGACACACGGGGCGCGTACGTCGAGCTACACGATACTGACGGAGACCGGTATAGCTGCATCGATGAACTAAGGGATGGGCCGTTCACAATTCCGGTGGGCTATGAGTTCAGAGCGAGCCAGTCATGCCAGGTTCCGGCGACCGTCGCCGGCTCCCTCAAGCCGTTTCAGGCGTCGGTTGTGCTCAATGCCTCGGGGCATTCCATTGGCGAGGTGAAGGCTGACTTTGCGCTTGGCGACCAGATGGCTACCGCGCCAGATGTGCCTATCAGCTTCGAGCCCGACCGTGTCATGCCCATCGGTCAGGTGGTGACGGTAGATTTCGGCAACACAGAAGACGCACTGAAATTCACGGTGGAAAATCCGCGCTGGACACAGAAATGGGGCGTCCGCCCCGGCCTCACCTTGAATGTTGGCGAGGAAGCATTGCTCATTGACGTGAAGATTACTAACCAGGGCAAGCGCATCCCGCCGTTCGCCTTCGCGCTTATCAGACCATTGGACATGGTAAGTCGGGCAAGCACGTCCATCGCCTCATTCCCCGCTGGCATGGATATCCCGCCGCCTGGCCAGACCAAGACCATCACCATACCGGCCGGCGGCATGAAGCCTATTGACGGCGACGTACCCATCTTCATCTTTGCTGGTGCCAAGCTCAACGGCGGCAATTACCTTGTCATACCGACCACACCCACGCGGGAATAGCACGGGCGCGTACTGATCCCGATCCCGCTTCAGTAGGTTTGGTGGTCTCGGTTTCTATAAGCACTGCCCAAACATTCCTACTGTTCCCCACCCGCCTACTCGCAGGGGCGCACCCGCCAAGCATCGGCCCGTTCGCACACCGCACAAGAGGGGTGAGCAGCATCCGGCGAAGCCGGAGCTGCATTGTACCCCTCTTGTCGCGCCGTGCTCCGCCCCTCGCTTCAGCGGGCGCACGCCCTGCTGCTGTACGGATCCGCGCAAAAGAGAAGAACCACATGCCTACTGGATTGGCTTTCGCCCGCTGGCTTACTCATTGTGTCCACACCAGTCAAGAAGCTTTTGCCGCGCCGCGTCAGAACACGGCTTGCACACGGCCCTTCCTTTCAGTCAGGGCAAAGCCACTTGACTTGGTGTGTCGCGCTAGCCAGCGACAGCGGGGAAAGCCTACCAAGTACCTGCTGCACCGACCGACCAGTCGGGAACTGTACCTTGAAAGGAGGTGAAAGTATGGTCGATAGAGATGAGTTTGTTGCGCACGATGAAGGGCGTACAGAAGACCGAAAACTGTATCAGCAAATTATGGACGACCCAAGTCTTGACGACGAGCAAAAAGAAGCGAGGATACTTGAGGAAATTGGCGAACCTTTTTCCATCACCAAATGGATTGAAATTGACATTCTTCTATCCTGGGGCGGCCCGGCCGATGGATATCGGCTCTATATTGATTCTGAGACAAGAGAAGTCGTCAGTGGAGTCTATTACTTTATGCCGTGGTTTGGGTATGAGGAGCGACGGTTATCAAGTGAAGAGCTAGACACCGTCGCCGAGATGTATCAAGTTGATGCTTATCTTTGACCAGTGTTTAGGCCACTGATTATTCAATCATAAACAAGTTGCTACTGAGGGCTCTGGAGGTAGGCCGGAGTCTTTCGGTTTGTTCAAGTCAGAAAACGCCGGCACGCACTTTCGCCTATATACCCGCCGCCACCGGCTCCCCTTTTTCGGCGGCCTCATCCTCCGAGACCACCGACCGTAGACTTCCTACAAAGGGCTTTTCGCCTGGTAAGGCCACTGTATCACACCGTTCAAGGGAGCGCTTGAGCAGTGCTCAAGCTCGCTCAGAAGCGCCCTTGACCTGGTGTGCGGCCTTACCTTTCTAGGCAGGCGAAAGCCCGCCGAGAAAGGAGGTGATTTCCAATGAACGAAATCGAGCTGCCCGACTATAACGGGCTCACGGTCGATGAAGTGCGCCAGCAGTTGCGCATAGAAAGCCCCGACGACGACCTCGAAGTCCTCAACTTCGACACAGCGTCCAGCTGGCGTCTCAGGCTAGCCTGGAAGCTGTTTGGGCTAGCTGTTAGCTTCCTGATGTTAGCACTCAGGACGGCTAATTGGCAAGAGCGTAACGGCTAGCGAAGTGGCCCCGGCGGTGGTGTCGGGGCTTTCGCTCACCAGCACAGCGGGGAGCCGAAGACGGGCCCACCGCCCCCCAGTGGAGAAAGTGCGCGCCGGCTTACCGCCAGAACACTCCACAGCGATTTCCAACCGCACCTTCCGAT
>LJCR01000394.1 GCA_001399705.1 Kouleothrix aurantiaca | reverse complement strand
GCCCCGCGCGACATGCGCGACATGCTGTGGTCCTCGGTCGATAACCCCGAGTCGCGCGACCTCGACCAGATCGAGTACGCCGGGCAGCTCGATGGCGGCGATATTCGCGTGCTGGTGGGTATTGCTGACGTCGACGCGCTGGTGCCGCAAGGCTCGCCAATCGACGCGCACGCCGCCGCAAACGCCACATCAGTTTATACGGGCGTTGTCACCTTTCCCATGCTGCCCGACGCGCTCTCGTCCAACCTGACCTCATTGGTTGAAGGCGCAGACCGCCCGGCGCTGGTGATTGAGTTTGTGGTCACACCAGACGGCACGCTGCGCACGGACACGGTCTACCGCGCCGTGGTGCATAACCACGCCAAGCTCGATTACGAAAGCGTTGGCGCGTGGCTGGAAGGCAATGCGCTGCCGCCCGCCGTCGGCGCGGTGGCGGGCCTGGAAGCGCAGCTGCGCCTGCAAGACGAAGCGACCGACCGGCTGCGCGAGCTGCGCATCCGCAACGGCGCGCCCGATCTCGAAACAATTGAGGCGCGCGTGGTGATGGATGACGGCCACGTCAGTGACCTGCGCGTGCTGCACAAGAACCGCGCGCGCTACCTGATCGAAAGCCTGATGATCGCCGCGAATGGCGTGATGGCCGGCATGCTCGAAGACGGCGGTCGGCCATTCATCCAGCGGGTTGTGCGCACGCCCGAGCGCTGGCCGCGCATTGCGGAGCTGGCCGCGCAGCTTGGCGACACGCTGCCCAGTACGCCCGACCCGCGCGCGCTGGCGCAGTTTCTGGCCCGCCAGCAGCGCGCCGACCCCGTGCACTTCCCCGATCTGTCGCTCGCGGTGGTCAAGCTGCTGGGCGCGGGCGAGTACACGCTGGTGCGCCCGGGTGAAGCGCCGGCCGGCCACTTTGGGCTTGCTGTTTCCGACTACACACATGCCACCGCGCCCAACCGCCGCTACGCCGACCTCGTCATTCAGCGGCTGATCAAGGCGCAGCTAGCCAACGCGCCCGCGCCCTACTCCGCAGACGAGCTGGCCGCGCTGGCAACGCACTGCACCGAGCGCGACAAGGCTTCCAAAAAGGTCGAGCGGCGCATGCGCAAGTATGCCGGCGTGGCAATCATGCGCGGGCGCGTGGGCGGCGTGTTCGACGCGATTGTGACGGGCGCATCGCCCAAGGGCACCTACGTGCGTCTGCTTGCGCCGCCCGTCGAAGGGCGCGTGCTGCGCGGCGAGCGCGGCATGGATGTGGGCGACCAGGTGCGCGTGCGCCTGATCGGCGTGGGCGAAGATACCGGGTTTATCGACTTTGCGCGGGCATGATTATGATGGGGGATAGGAGTTGGAGGATAGGGGATGGGAAGCGCGAGGGAGCGTAGAGCGTAGAGCGGACGGCACCCTTCGATACGCGGCTGCGCCGCTACTCAGGATGCCAAAATCTCCGTGCGTCTGTGTCTCTAACACGAAAATAGAACCGAGAACTAAGAACCAAGAACCGTTCGCGTTCTATTTTCATCCATCAGGGTGCGGCGCAGCCGCATGGATATCTGTGGTGGTTTTTCGGTCGCCATTCGTCGCTGCAACCTGCAACCTTCAAACCTGTAACGTTCCAACTCTTCGCGCTCTTTGCGGTGAATACAAAGGAGCCTGTTCCATGACGCAGAAGCCGTCCGCCATTTCGCTTGAAGATATCAGCAGCTACCCGCTGCCCGGCATGGCCGTGCCCGGCGCGATCGCGTGGAGCCCCGACGACTCGCTTGTCACCTTTCTGCTGAGTCCCGAGCGCTCGCTGACGCGCCAGCTCTACGCCTACGACCCCGCCAGTGGTGAAACGCGCCTGCTGCTCGCCCCAGCCGGCGGCGGCGCGACTGAGGAAAACATTTCGCTGGAAGAAAAGCTGCGCCGCGAGCGCGCCCGCCAGCGCGAGATCGGTGTGACGCAATACAGCTGGGCCGAGCACAGCATGCGCCTGCTGGTGCCAATGCGCGGCGACATCTACGTGCAGGATAGCCCCGAATCCCCGCTGCGTCTGCTGGTCGCTGGCGGAGGCGCGCCCGCGCTCACGCCCACACTTTCGCCCGACGGCGAGTGGGTGGCCTACGTGCACGATTCCGAGCTGTACGTGGTGCCGTTCGCGGGCGGCGAGCCGCGCCAGGTCACGAGCGGCGCGCGCGGCACCGGCAAAACCAACGGCCTGGCCGAGTATGCCGCGCAGGAAGAAATGCATCGCAACGAAGGCTTCTGGTGGTCGCCCGACAGCCGCGCGCTGGCGTTTGAAGAAGCCGACGAAACGCACATTCCCGTCTACCGGATTGTGCATCAGGGCAGCGAGGATGTGGGCGATGGCGCGCAGGAAGATCACCGCTACCCCTTCGCCGGGCAGGCCAACGCGCGCGTGCGCCTGGGCGTCGTGTCGCGCGAGGGCGGCGAACCAACGTGGATGGACCTGGGCGAGAACGACGACATCTATCTGGCGCGGGTGAAGTGGCTGCACGACGGCACGCTCAGCGCGCAGATCGAGAACCGCGCCCAGACCGCGCTCGACCTTGCGCAGTTCGAGCCCGAATCGGGCGAGGCACGCACGCTGCTGCGCGAAACCAGCGACACATGGATCAACCTGCACCACATGCAGCGCGCGCTCAAATCGGGCGAACTGCTGTGGGCCGCTGAGCGCGACGGCTTCCAGCACCTCTACCTCCATGCCGCCGACGGCACGCCGCTGCGCCAGATCACCAGCGGCGACTGGATGGTCGAAAGCATTGCCGGTGTGGATGAAGAACGCGGGATCGTCTACGTGACCGGCACGCGCGACGGCGCGACCGAGGCGCACCTGTACGCCGTATCCCTGACAGGTGGCGAGCCGCGCCGCATCACACAGGCCTCTGGCAAGCATCAGGTCGTGCTCGATCACGCGCTGCGCCGCTTTGTCGACACCCACGACGCGCTTGATGCGCCGCCCACCGTCACGCTGCGCTCGCTCGACGATGGCGCGCTGCTCGCCACGATCTTCGACGAGCGCGACCCGCGCATCGACACGATCGGCCTCACGCCGCCCGAGCTGGCAACCGTCACCAGCCGCGACGGCGCGACGCTCAACGCCGCGATCTACCGCCCGGCGGCCAGCTTTGGCGCTGGCCCGTTTCCCACGATTGTCTACACCTACGGCGGCCCGCACGCCCAGCTTGTCAGCAATAGCTGGACAATGACGGTGAACATGCGCGCCCAGTACCTGCGCAGCCAGGGCTTTCTGGTGTTTGTGCTCGACAATCGCGGCAGCGCGCGGCGCGGCCTGGCCTTTGAAGGCGTGATCAAGCACAACATGGGCGACATCGAAGTGCGCGATCAGGTGGATGGCGTGCGCTGGCTGGCCGCGCAGGGCCTGGCTGACCCGGCGCGTGTGGGCGTGTACGGCTGGAGCTACGGCGGCTACATGGCGTGCATGTGCCTTGCGCGCGCGCCCGAAACCTTCAAAGTTGCGGTGGCCGGCGCGCCCGTGACGCACTGGGACGGCTACGACACGCACTACACCGAGCGCTACATGGGCACGCCGCAGGAAAACCCTTCCGGCTACGCCAGCAGCAGTGTGATGGCACACGTGGAGAATATTCGCGGCAAGCTGCTGCTAGTGCACGGCCTGATCGACGAAAACGTGCACTTCCGCCACACCGCCCGCCTGATCAACGCGCTGGTCAAGGCGCGCACGCCCTACGACCTGTTTCTGTTCCCCGACGAGCGCCACATGCCGCGCGCCCTGGCCGACCGCATGTACCTCGAAGAGCGCATCGTCGAGTATTTCCAGCAGCACCTGTAAGGACGAACGACGAAAGGCGAACGACGAAGGATGAGATTTTCGTCCTTCGTCATTGGTCACGCTACCACCTGCATTCGGCAAGAAAGGCACGCAATGGCGCTGTACGTCGGCCTCGACATTGGCGGCACCAAGTTCATGGTTGCGGCGGGCGACAGGAGCGGCGCGATTGTGCGGCGGGTGCGCGCGCCCCCCCCCGCGCCCC
>LJCR01000393.1 GCA_001399705.1 Kouleothrix aurantiaca | reverse complement strand
ATATAGGGCTGCGCAACGTCCACCGTGGTATCGACATACATCAGCAGCACCGGGCCGGCGTAGCGCAATTGCGCCTTGACCTGGTAGTTGGTGTTGTTGGCCAGGTCGGAAACCCAGAAGGTTTCAATATCGCCAACCTTCACATCGAGCGGCGTGGTGCGCGCCACAGTCGGAATATCGCCAATGCCCTTAAATGCTTCAGCCAGCGCAACCTGGTCGCGCTCGGCCGGTTTGGCCGCCGCAATTGTTTCGGGCGAGTCGAGTGGAAGTTTAGCAGCCGCGTCTTCGGGTGTGGGCGATGCATCGAAGCGCATCACAGTGGGCGCGGGGGTCGCAATCATGCGGGTTGGCAGCGCCGCCGCAGTTGGGGCGTTGGCCTCTCCGCCGGGCTGGGGGCCAAAGGGCAGCGCGCATGCGCCAAGCACAAACGCGCTGAGAAACACAAGCAAGGGTCGCCGCATATGAATCCTTTTCCGGCGCGTGCGCGCCTACACTGCGAAAGAAAAATGCGCCAATTAGTACAGGCTGGCTCAGGGCCACTGCTATTGTAGCCAGAATAGCACCCCGGCACAAACCTTTAGCGTGTAGTTTCGTGACGAAAACGGCTGTGCCTGGCCCGGCAACGCTTGCGCAGCGGCAACCTGCAACGCACCAAAAAGCCAAAAACCCAGCCTCATCAACACATATTCATGGCACGCAATGTGCACAATCGTCCGGCAGAACCCGCCCTGGCAGTATCATCTGAGCAGCCGCAAATTTTGCAAAATTGTCACCGGCGTGGGTATCCATTTCACGAATATTCAGCGTTTTATTGTATAGATATACAGGGCGTCCCAGTCGGGCATAGTACTCAAACGCCGTTGGAACAGGAATGATGACTGATTGCCAGAAGCCGGATCTGGCTTAATACTAAGCACTGCGCAATACTATTGCGTATGCTCGACTAACGTAGACATACTGCATTTTATGAATTGCTGAGCGGAGGATTGTTATGGTGGGATTTGTTGTGCAGGTTGCCATTATCGCCATCTGGGCGGCCATGCTCGTCATCCACACGCGCCGGCTGCTGCGCCTCGCCAATATTGAGCTCAAAAATCGCACCGCCAGGCCGATTCGCCCGCAGCTGCATCGCGTGTGGTGGTGGCTTGGCCGCGAAGAATACTGGCGCGCGGTGCAGGTCGACGTGCTGCGCGGCATGCAGATGACCTTTATGATGTTCCTGCTGGTGTGGGGAATATACGCCTGAGCGCGTGAGCGCAGCAGGCAAACCGGGCACGGGCAATGGCGCCCGCTACCGCCCATAGTGTTGCGCTCGGGCGCGGTACATCACCGCACCCGATTTTTTATGCCTTCGCCGCCTGCCAACGCACAAGCTATCCTATGGTACTATTACCACATTGCCCACAAGCCGTTGACGTGACGTACGGGCCAGTGCAGGCGGTCGCACCGCCGCCGATGGAGCCATTATGAATGTTCGCTGGATGGCGGTGTTTACCGGCTACCTGGTTGATTTTTTTATTAGCTTGCTGATCATATCGTTTGCCGGGGAAACGTTTGCCGCCGCGCCCGATCTGACCCAGGCGTCGCATGTCATTATTATTGCACTGCTCACACTTTCAACAGGGATTGGCGGCTATGTTGCGGGCCGCATGGCGCGCACCGATCGCGTGATGAATGGCTTTCTGGTTGCGATTGTGGGTATTCTGCTGAACCAGCTCGGCGGTTCGCTGCCGCGCGTGCTGGTGCTGGCCAGTGTGGTGGCGTGCGGTCTGGCAGCGATAGGCGGCTACCTGAGCCGCTTCCCCACCGAGCGCAATCAGCGGTCCGTACGATAGCTCGCAGATACAATTGTCGCGCCCCTCGTTCCGTTCCCATCTTGGCTCTGGGTCGTGTATAATATCGCCTGCCCGATCTTGGCGCCTTAAAATAGGGCGTACGCCAAAAGTCCGGTGCTTGCCACCCTTATAACGATGGTTCATCGTGAGCCAAACCACTACAAACGACCTCGTTGCTCTGCGTGATGACGAGTTGCTGGCGCTGGTCCAGCAGCGTCATGAGCCTGCTCTTGGCGCTATCTACGATCGCTATGGTCGTGTGATTTATACCATCGCGCTTCGCATAACCGGCAGCCGCGAAACCGCTGAAGAAGTGGTGCAAGACGTCTTCCAGAATATCTGGCAGGCCGCCGGCACATTTCAGCCAGGCATTGCGCAGGCATCGTCGTGGATCTTCGGCATTGCGCGGCACCGCGCCATCGACGCGACGCGCAGCAAACGCGAGCGTGCCCGCACGCGCGAGCAAAATCTGGATGACACCGCACCATTTGTTGCGCCTTCCGATCCCGAGCGTGATGTTGGCCGGCTGCTGCTGCGCGATGCCGTGCTCAAAGCCATGGCCGAGCTGCCCATCAGCCAGCGCCAGGCCGTCGAGCTGGCGTATTATGGCGACCTGACGCGTGCCGAAATCGCCGACCGCCTGGGCGAACCGCTTGGCACGGTGAAAACGCGCCTGCGGCTTGGCCTGGCAAAACTTCGCGACCTGCTGCGCGCCTTTGAAGAGGATGGCGACTGACAAATATTTTATGTTCGTAAAGAAAGACATCCAAACGGGCGTGTTTCATCGCACTGCTGAATGAGCTCATATCATTACTCGCCCGTTATCCCACTCACTGGGTTAGAACAATGACAACGCCGCCTGATGACATTCTAGACTTGCTGACTGCGTATGCCCTCGGCACCATCGAACCCGACGAGCTCGCACACGTAAGCCAATTACTTGCTCAAAGACCTGAGCTGCGCACGTTGCTGGCCGAGCTACGCGAGGCTGCGAACGCTTTGCCCTACGCTTTGCCCGAGGCAACGCCGCCAGCCGATCTGCGCCAGCGCACGCTTGATTATGCCACCGGCCGCACAACCCGCGCGCCAGCCCGCAGTGGCGGCATCGCCACGCGGATGCGCGTCTGGGTCGCGTCGCTTGGCACGCTCGCCGCTGTGGCGATTGTTGCTGCGGTGGTGGGCTGGGGCCAGTTCTTTGGCGCCACCAGCCAGTCGGCGCAGATGGCGCAACAGGTAGCGACGGCGCAAACGCAGCTCAATGATCTGCAAGCCCAGATCAGCGAAGCCACGCGCGTGCTTGCCTCGCTGCAGGGCGAAGCTGGCCAGGCTGCCTTGCTCGAAACAAATTCGGGGCAGACTGTCTTTGTCGCCAAGCTGCCACGGCTTGAACCTGGCCGCGTTTACCAGCTGTGGCGCATCCAGGGCAACAACGCGCCAGCAAGCGCCGGGCTCTTCACTGTGAACCAGGCCGGCTGCGGCCAGGCCAGCATGACGAACGGCCAGCCAGCAGCCGGCGAGGTGATCGCCGTGACGAACGAGCCGGCAGGCGGCAGCCCTGGCCCAACCAGCAACCCGCTGATCGCATCGACGGTAAACGCCTGACCTGGCAATTCGGACCCGCTACGCAAACAGACGAGTGCAATGCACTCGTCTGTTTTTGCTTGCTCGGCTGCGCCATGCGGCAAGTCAGGCGGCTGTGCTATAATGGCCGGCATTCGCGCGTAAGCGTTAGGTCGCGCCCTGCCGAGGAGCTTCCATGCCGGACGATCTGCCAATTCTGTTCGACTTCCCCAACAGCCCCGAAGCGCACCTCGGCGAAGGCCAGAGCGCCGAGCGCGAGCTGCCGATCGTCCCGCTGATCAACACCGTTCTTTTCCCGCACATGCTCACGCCTTTGTTTGTCGGGCGCGAGCGCTCGGTGGCGGCGGTGGAAGACGCGATGGAGCACGACCGCACCATCCTGGCGATTGCCCAGCGCGAGCAGGATACCGAGGATGTCGGCTCCAGCGACCTGTTCACCATTGGCGTCGAAGCGCACATCCAGCGCGTGCTGAAAATGCCCGACGGCTCGACTTCGATTGTGGTGCAGGGTCGCCGCCGCATGCGCGTGCGCGATTTCACTGCCGAACGGCCTATGCTGCGCGCCACCGCCACGCCGATCTATAGCGAGGACGATAAA
>LJCR01000391.1 GCA_001399705.1 Kouleothrix aurantiaca | reverse complement strand
GCCAGCGCGGCCGCAAGCGCCATGGGGCGGGGCTGCGCCAGCGCGCGCGCCACAGAGTAGCTCACGCCCACAGCTGCGCCAGCCGCCAGCGCCGAGAACAGGTTCAGCCGCCAGGCCATGCTGCCGCCCAGCGGGAGCTGGCACCACAGCCAGCCCAGCAGCGTATACAGCGGGTAGCCAGTCGGGTGCGCCAGGCTGAGCGTCGGCACGACCCACTGCAGCTCTGCCGTGTCGCGGCTACCCAGCCCCGGCAGCAGCGTTGCCCAGTACAGGCAAAACGCCACACAGCCGGCGCTCAGTCCGCAAAGCAGGTCGGCATGCAGCACAAGCGCCCGCAGCCACACCCGAAACAGCGGGGTAGCGTGCTCGCGGGGCGCGAGACCAAGAACCCGCACTTTCCCATGATGTACTTTTTGCATTATGATCCATTATCCGCCGCCAGCCGGGACGATTGCAGCGCCTGCAACTGCGCGCTAATCGCGTCCAACCGACGCATGATCTCATCGTAATGCGTCTGGGCCGGCGCCGGGTCTTTTGCAATAAACGCAAGCGATCCACCAGTTTCGAGCACGCACTCCTCAATGTCGTCGAGGCTGCGGAAACCCTGCCGGTGCGCCGCTGCGGTAAGTTCGTTCAGCGTAATAAGCTCGCTATCAAGCCGCTGTTCCACGACATGGCCACGTTCGATCAGCTTGACTGGCGAGCCTTCCAGGAAACGATCAAGGTTGACGCGGCGGAACACAAAGCGCACTACCATGTAATTCACAATCAGCAGGCTTGCCGCGCCAATAACCCCACCAGTGATGCTATTGTCGTTGCCAATAATTGCATTCTGCACGGTATTCGAGAGCATCAGCAAAACGACCAGGTCAAAGGTATTGATCTGCGCCAGCTCGCGCTTGCCGGCCAGGCGCAGCCCGATGATGAGAAACACGTAGACGATCAGCGGGCGCAGGATTTTTTCCAGCACCGGCAAGCCAAGTGCGAACATGTCATTCAGCGCCTGCGCGCCTAACAGCTGCATGATACAGGCTCCTTTCGTCCACGCGGCATCGCCCCATCATACCACGGCTTGGCAACGCCGCCGTGTGGCACGCAGGTTGCTATATTTTTAGCAGCACACATGAAAGGAACCTTCATGATTACTTGCCCGAAATGCAGCAACGACACCCAAACCAGTGGCCTTGTGACTGCGCAAGGTGAAGTCATGTTGGCCGGAACCATCGCCAAGCCGCCGCGACCAGTTCTTGCCCAGGTATGCAGCGCCTGCGGCTATATCGAGCTGTACGCGCCGCTCATGCTCGATCAGCCCGAGCAGAGTGTTGCCGAAGCGGAAACACCCGCCGAAGCCGCGGCCCCCGCGCTGGGCGATGTGGTGGCCGCCTGAGCCGTGGCACGGAATGTGCTTCTATAGCCAGCAGGGATATTCTGCACCATGCAGCAGCCTGTTTCTACCAATGGAGAGAGCTATGATTACATTACTGCTTAGTGGCCTGGTGATTGGACTTGTGCTTGGCGTGGTTGGTTTAAAGCTGATGCATGCTGCCGAAGCAAAGCAGCCGTCTTCGCAGCCGAACACTACCCCACGTCCGCATTCCTAGAAATGCGGGCCTATTTCTAATAGATCAGCGCCGCCCGGCAAGCCAGGCGGCGCTTGTTGTACCCAAAAAAATCGGCTTGATTTTTAGTTCTGGTACACTTCGCGGAAGCGTTCGCGGGCGCGGAACAGGCGCGTTTTGATCGCGCTGTTCGAGCAGCCAAGCGCGTCGGCGATCTCCTGGGTGCTGCGGCCTTCGCATGAATGGAGCACCAGCGGCAGGCGGTACATGTCGGGCAGCTGATCAAGGGCGCGCTGCACCGGCTCGCCCTCGTCAAGGCGCGACTCCATGCTGTGGCTGCCAGTGGGTGGGGGTTCAATGTCGAGCAGGGGCGTGAAGCGAATGCGGCGGCGGCGGCGCAGAAGATCGTAGGCGGTGTTGGTGGCGATGCGGTAGAGCCACGCGGCAACGCTTGCATTGACATCGCGCTGATGCCAGCTGCGCAGGGCCTTGATAAATGTTTCCTGGCACAGGTCTTCAGCCGCCTCGCGATCGCTGACCAGCCGGGTAAGATATGCAAGAATTGGGCGCTGATACTCTTCGTACAGCATCTCGATGCCAGTTGTATATGGAACGCGCGACTCGCTGAATGCCAAAATAGTATCCTCTTATATATGAAGCTGTGTAATAATTTCGGATGGTTGACAGGGCCAGGCAAACAATTGGTCAGGCAGGCAGCCGGTTCAGCGTAGGCACAGGACACTCCTCAACGCGGGACGGAAGCGCGGCGGCGTGGTTCAATCGAGTTTTGCTCTCCCACTACCACTTCTTCGCTGCGTCATTTATCGCCGGTGGACGTACTATAGCGGATTAAGATGGCAGCAGCATCAGGCGTTTGGGTCAGATTGTTCTCAATCGACAAACCGAATGCCGGCTCATTCTGCCGATGGACGCCGATCAGCCCCAAGGTGGATTTGCGACAGCGTGCACAAACACAACCCCACCCCAAATCCAGCGCTGTGCATAGTTGCGTATTCCATAATCCGGTGCTATAGTTAGCCGCATGTAGCCTTCTGAACACACGTGGCGATGTGGGCAAGTGGCTACGCCACCCAAGATGTGCAGGAACGTACATTGACAACGGATGCCTTGATCGGTTCGCCGCAGGTAAGCAGCGCAACACCAGGCACGGTTCTGGTGACATACCGCTTCCGCTTGCCGGCGGCCCCCTGGCTTTGACTTACCCATAAGGATCGTACGACGACGGCGCCGCAGCTACCCATACTGCCCCGCCTTGCCATACACGATCGGGTTTTGTCTGGCCCGGCTTTCCGAACGCACGGCAGATTTCCGCTGTCTCACCCGACAGGAGCGAAACAAACAACCAATGCCAAATGACACCCAACGACCTGATGTCGCCGTCTTTATCGACTTTGAGAATGTGTACGTCAGCGTTCGCGACAAACTGGATGCGAACCCGAACTTTGAAATGATCATGGACCGGTGCGAAGACTTCGGCCGCGTCGTCATCGCCCGGGCCTACGCCGACTGGTACCGCTACCCCCGCGTCACAAGCGCACTCTACGCCAACGGCATCGAGCCGATGTACGTGCCGACCTATTACTACGACCGCGAGCTGGGCCGCACTGGCCGCGCGATCAAGAATAGCGTCGACATGAACCTCTGCATCGACGCAATGAAGACGCTGTTCACCAATACGAACATCGCCAAGTTCGTGCTGGCCACCGGCGACCGCGATTTCATCCCCCTCGTTAACAGCATCCGCCAGCAGGGCAAGGAAGTGATTATCATCGGCATTGGCGGCGCGGCTTCGGCCCACCTTGCCCAGAGCGCCGACGAGTTCATCTTCTACGAGTCGCTGGTGGGCAAAAAGCCGCTCGACCTTGCGCAAGACCTGCCCAAAGCCAAAATGCCCGAGAAGGGCCGCGAGAACGACTTCAGCGAGCAGCAAGAAGATGGCGAGCGCAGCCGTGGCCGCGATCGTGAGCGCGCCCCCGAGCGCGAGCGCACGCCTGAGCGCGAGCGCGCACCTGAGCGCGAACGCACGCCCGAACGCGAGCGCACGCCCGAGCGCGAGCGCGCCCCCGAGCGCGAGCGCACGCCTGAACCCGAGCCACAGGGCCAGCCCGATATCTATGACACCCTGGTCAATGCCATCAACCTGGCGCGCGAGCGTGGCTATGTCTGCTCGTTCGGCTCGCTCAAGCTGCTGATGAAAGAGCTGATGGGCGGCGAGTTCAAGGAAGGGCGCTACAAAGACGCCAGCGGCCGGCCGTTTGCGAAGTTCAAAGACTTTGTGATCGAGGCTGAGCGCCGCGGCAAAGTGCAAGTCTTCACGCGCGGCACGGTCAACGAAGTGTTCCTGCCCGGCGAAGATCCCTTCAAGCTCTCGCAGTTTGCGCAGGAGATTACCGAAGAGCCCGGCGCACCCGTGATTCAGGAGAATGAGCTAGAAGCACACC
>LJCR01000392.1 GCA_001399705.1 Kouleothrix aurantiaca | reverse complement strand
GCGTTGTTTTGCGAAAATATGAGCGACCGCTAGAACATGCGTCGCAGCACGCCCACCACGCGGCCTTCAATGCGAACATTTGCCGCATCGGTGTAGATCGGCTCCATGGTAACGTTAGCCGGCTGAAGCCGCACGCGCGTGCCTTCTTTGTAGAACTTCTTCAGCGTAACCGAGTTCTCGTCGCGCAGGCGGGCCGCCACCATCTGGCCGTTCTCAGCCGTCTCCTGGTAGCGCAGCAGCACAATATCGCCGTCGTCGATCAGTGCGTCGATCATCGAGTGGCCGCGCACCTGCAGGGCATACACGTCTTTCAGCTTTTCGGTGGGCGCGATATCCGGCGGAACGTCGATCATTTCGGCCGAGCCGCCCGAGGTGTCTTCCGGGTCGGGCAGGGGCTGGCCGGCAGTGATGACGCCCAGCAGCGGCACCTGGGTGAGTTCGCGCAGGCTCAGGTTCACTGCCGTAGTCTGCGGGATGGTGATGCCGCGCGAAACCTTGCCCTGGCGCTTCAGCAGGCCCTTGTTTTCAAGTGCCTTCAGGTTATACGCCACCACAGATGTTGACGAAATATCGAGCTGTTCCTGGATCTGGCGAATCGCAGGCGGGTAGCCATTATCCTGAACAAAGCCTTCAATGTAGGTAAGGATATCTTTTTGTCGGTTTGACAGAGCATCCGGGGAGCGCATTGCAGTTTTCCTTTCGTTGACTGCGGCCGCTCCGAGCGGTAAATGCCCAGACGACTCAAGGCCGCACACATAGCCTACTAGAACTTTTGTAGTAATTATCATTATACGAAAACACCTGTTCTTGTCAAGACCATGTTTACAGTTTGTGGAGAACAGAATATGGCCGCAAGGCGCAGCCAACGCTTGACAACACGTAGCGCAGGTGCAACAATATCCCTTACAATAATTTTATTTTCCTTTTTCCCAAAGATTTCATCGTATCTCGGCAGTGAGGGGCATGCGTGAGCGCGTCACCTGATACTGAGTTCGTTAACTCACTTTCATCACCACCAGCGTTGCGCGAAAGCATGGAACAGATCGCGGCGACGTTGGGCGATAGTGTTGGCGCATTGGCGTGCTATCTCGCCATTTCACCTAACACTGGCAATGCTCCGCGACTGTTAGCGATGCACAGCACAGTTGCTGATACCCCCACGTGGCGCGCGCTCGAAGGTGCAACCCTGGTGCGGCGCGCATTCCACCGCCGCGAAGCGCTGACGGTGCAGGCTGGCGGGCGGCCCGCCCTGGCGTTGCCAATTATTCACGGAGAGCAGGCGATTGGCGCGGCGCTGCTTCTGTACCCCACTTCCACTCCAATTGACGTGAAACGTGCAACCGCAGCCGCACAGCTCGCCGCAAACGCAATTGAGTCGGCGCGCCAGATCGCGCTGCTGCGGCTTCAGGCCGAGCAGATCGAAGAGCGAACACGCCTGCGCGAAATTCAGGTGAGCCGCAACCTGATACGCGGGGTGATCGACAGCGTCCCGATGGGCCTGGCATTGATTGGTGCCGACGGAGTGATCCTGGCGGCGAATCGCGCGCTCTCGGATCTTTTTGGCTTTGAACCCGCCGCCCTGGTTGGCATGCACTACGGTGCTGCGCTTGGCCCATGGCGCGAGTCGCCGGCTGCGCAGACACTTGTCACCGGCAACCCAGCGCACATCCGGCGCATGATGCCGCGCCCCGACGGCGCGCAGGTGCTTCAGGAAATTGCCAGTATTCCGCTGATCGATGCAAATGGCCATCCGCATCAGGTAGTGGAAGTATGGGAAGATATTACCGAGCGTGTGGCGCTGCAGACGCAGCTGGTGCGCGCGGAAAAGCTGGCAGCGATCGGCCAGCTGGCAGCCAGCATTGCCCACGAGGTTGGCAACCCGCTTCAGGCGATTCAGGGCTTTCTGTCGCTCTTCCTCGAGCAGTGCCCGCCGGAAGTGCCAAACGGGCGCTACCTGCAATTGGCGGAAGAAGAGATCGACCGCATTGTACAGGTGCTCGCACGCCTGCGCGACCTGTACCGACCGCGCGCCGATGTCTTTAGCGATACCGATGTCAACGAGCTGATCAGCAGTGTGATGCTGCTGACTAGCAAGCAGCTTGAGCGCAACCGCATTCGGGTACTTTCCGAGCTTGCGCCCAACCCACCCATTATTCACGCCGTCGCCGATCAGCTCAAGCAGGTGTTTCTGAACCTGATCCTGAACGCAGCCGAGGCGATGAACAAGGGCGGGGTGCTGCATGTTCAAACGTATATAAGCGCCGAGCAATCATCAAATCGCTATGTAGTGGTCACCATAACCGACACCGGCTACGGTATTGCTGCCGAGCAGCTCAAACATATTTTCGATGGATTGCATACCACGAAAGAGCGGGGCATGGGCCTAGGTTTGTACACCAGCAAGGCAATTATTGATCGGCACATGGGACGGATCAGCGTGCAGAGTCAGCTTGGTGAGGGCACAACCTTTACCATTATGTTGCCTATCGCCGATGAGGAGGCAACCCTATGAGACAATCGTTTACTGTCCTGGTAGTGGATGACGAGCAGGCAGTTCGGATGATGCTTGAGGCTGCCTTGCGGGCCCAAGGATACAAAATTCAATCGGCGGCAAGCGGCTCTGCCGCCCGCGAGATACTCGCCAATGATGAATTTGACCTGGTGCTGCTCGATTTACAGTTGGGCGATTCGGATGGGATTGAGATCCTTCGGGAGCTGAAGCGCGATAAGCCAGCCACCGAAGTGATTCTGCTCACCGCCCACGGTTCGATCAACAGCGCGATTTCCGCGCTGCGCTACGGCGCGTTCGATTATTTGCTCAAGCCTGCGCAGGTAAGCGATATTCGCGAGCGCGTCGAGCGCGCGCTGACCCAGCGCCACACTAACCAGCAGCGCAACGAGCTGCTCCAGCGCATCAGCGATAGCGCCCGCGCGCTGGGGATGATCGACGGCAGCGAAAGCGACCCGCCGCCAGCCCGGCAGAATTCCGACCGGATCGAGGTTGGGCCGCTGCTGCTCGATCTGCGCCGCCACGCCGCAAATTTGGGCAACCATACCCTGACGCTCACACGCACCGAATTTGCCCTGCTGACTGCGCTGGCGCAGCAGCCCGACACTGCGCTGAGCTACAGCATTCTTTCCGAAGCCGTGTACGGCCGCGCGCAGCCCGAAGATGAGGCGCGCGCATTGCTCCGCCCGCATATTGCCCGGCTGCGCCACAAGCTCGAATCCACCAATGTTCAGGGGGTCGCGCTGGTGAGCATCCGCAGCATGGGCTATATGCTTCAGACCGATTGACACCCTGCGCGCCTGCGATGCTGCTGGCGTGTGTGGTGGCATTCTTCACAATGAGGTGAAGGTTTCATGCCCAGATTGCTTCCCTTGAGCGAGTTGCCCGCTCGCATCAGTCTGCGTGAAGTTGGCCCGCGCGACGGGCTGCAGAACGAAGACATCACGCTCAGTACCAGCCAGAAGGTTCAGCTGATCAACGCGCTGGCCGCCACTGGCCTGCGGCAGATCGAAGTCGGCTCGTTTGTGCACCCGCGCAACGTGCCGCAAATGGCCGATACCGACGCGGTATTTGCGCAGATCGATCGACGGCCGGGCGTGATCTACAGCGCGATTGCGCCAAATACCACTGGCGCGCAGCGTGCCGTGGCGGCAGGCGCAGATGCCATTCAGGTCTTCCTCAGCGCCTCCGAAAGCCATAACCGCAGCAATGTCAATATGAGCATCGCTGAGTCGCTGGCGCAGGCCGCCGAGGTGGCCGCGATTGCGCGCAACGCCGGCACCAGCTTCGAGGCGGTGCTGTCGGTGGTGTTTGGCTGCCCGTTCGAGGGCGACGTGCCGCTTGACCGCGTGCTCGACCTGTGCGACCATTTGCTGGCGCTGGGGGCCGAGCAGATCACGCTGGGCGACACCACCGGCATGGCGCATCCGCGCCTGGTGCAGGCGGTGTGTCAGGCGTTTCTCGAGCGCTTCCCCGGCGTGGCGCTGCGCCTGCACCCGCACAGCGCCACGC
>LJCR01000390.1 GCA_001399705.1 Kouleothrix aurantiaca | reverse complement strand
CGGCCATGATCAGGTCGCCCACAAAGCCGCAGCCCATGCCCGCAGCCACCAGCCGCGACGGGCCGCGCCGCGCCTGGGCCAGCGCCGCCAGCAGCACCAGCGCCGACGAAAGCATGCGCAGTGGCCGTGGAATACGGTTGACGCCGCGCTCGTCGCGCTGGCCCAGCAGCAGGCCCAGAAACAGGAGCAGGCCGGCCAGCGCATAGATCAGCCTGATCGCGCGGCTCGGGCGGCGCACCATCGCACTTCGCATCGGCATTCTCCGCTTTCGAAAGGATTGTAAAATCTGCATCGCCATCATACCAAATTCGGCAGCATGCTTGAAATACGCTCGGCGCGCAGCCGGCGGCGCACTTCACCAGTGGTATACTGGCGCACGCGCATACGGGTTTTCTATACGTGGCCGAGCATGTTTATTGGAAGGCGATCGACACTGAAACACTGCGCGCCGCCAGATCCTCGATTGGCCTCGGAAACACTCAACCCGGTACGCGCAATCGCGCACATATTCAGAAAGCGAAGCTATGCCGATCCATGCCAACGACCAGGGCTGGGTGCTCGAAACGCGGTCCACCGCCTACGCGCTAGGGCTGAACCCGGCCGGCCTGCTGACGCACCGCTACTGGGGGCCGCGCCTGCCCCTGCCCGAAGACTACCCGCCGCCGTGGATCACGACGACCGGCGCGATTACGACGTCGATCATTACCTGCAAGTGCTGGTGACCTCCTACGCCGGGCGTTTGCGCAAAGCCTTCGCGCCCGAGGATTTCGCGCAGATCTTTCGCGAAAGCACGCAGCTCGGGCTCTTCGATCAGCCGATTGAGCAGATCGAGCCGCGCTGGATCCGCTGCACCAATGAGCCGGGCACATAAAAACGCGAGGGGCCGCGCCGTGCCGCCCCTCGCGCTTGAAGTCATTATCCTGGCTTAATTCTGCGAAACCCCGCTGTACGCAACCAGCGCCTCGTGCGGGCTGCGCACCGTGCGCACCGGCAGCGACACATTCAGCTGCGTCAGCATGATCGCAACCCCGGCCGAAATTCCGCTCATGATCACTTCGCACCCCAGCAATCGCAGCGCCTGCGCAATATTCATCAGCAAGCCAATCACAGCGGTATCCATCGCCGAAACACCGGCAATATCGAGAATAACCAGCCGGCAGTGGCGCTCGGCGGCCTGGTTCAGCAGATTGTTGGAAAGCGCCTGAGCGCGCCGCTGATCGACATGCCCAACCACCGGTGCCAGCAGCACATCATTGGCGATCGACACAGCCGGCGTCTCAAGCGTTTCGACCAGCTCAAGCAGCTGGCGCTGCTGCGCGAGCTGATGCTGGAGTTTTTCGTTCGCGGCCCCAAGCTCCGCAGCCTGCGACTCCAGCGTGTTCTTTTGCTCCTGAACGCGCGCATTATTTTCTGCTGCGAGCTTCTGCGTGGTGCGGGTAACCAGGTGCGCCGCCAGCATACCGCCCAGCGTGAGGATGAAGATCAAAAGCGTGAACGGATCGGCGTATGCCCCGTGAAACTGCCCGCGCACCAGCAGAATAAGCAGCAGCGTGACCGAGCTGCCGAACACCCAGATCGGTTCGGCAAGGATCATAGCCAGCACCGCCGGCACAAACAGTGCAAGCGACGCAGTTTGTGTGACATAGGGCTCATTCATAAGCAAGCCAGCCATTAACGTAATAACGATAATGACTACATAGCGTATCTGTTCATACCCGCGCAGGTAGAGGTACATCAGAAAAATCGAACCCACAGCCACGCCGATATCGCTACTGATATAATCCAAGCGCACAGGCTCGCCGCTTAAAAAGCCAATGATAACAGCCAACACACCGACCACCGCAAGCAAAAGCAAAATAGCCACCACACTTTGTCGCCGCGTCACATTCACCACTGTATCCTTTATTGAATGAAATGTCGTACTCGCCGGGCATCCGGGCGCAGTCTAGCATATTGCCCTTTACACGAATGAGTACACTTAGCAACTAGATCGAAGCAGTTTGGCAACAGAACAGCCCGAGCGCTGCTCAGGCTGTGATGAGGCAGGATATTGACCAAGTACGCAGGGGGCTGGTACACAGCTTATGCGTTTCGCGCCAGAGCCACGTTCAGGCGCGCCGCAAGCGCTGGCGGGTCCGACCATTGCACAGCAATTTCGGGCGTGGCGTGCCAGGCAGCAAACTCACGCAGCGCCGCCGCAAGGTCGTGCACCAGCGCGTCGTCGGCTGGCAGGCCCGGCTCAAGGTGGAGTGTTTTCACCTCAAAACGCCCTTCCTTGCGGTGCGCCTTGGGGTCGAGCCGGCCGACGATCTGGCCGCGCCACAAAATTGGCAGCGTGAAATAGCCGTAGCGGCGCTTGGGCGCGGGCGTGTAGCACTCATAGGCGTCGGCAGATGTGTCTGCCGCCTCCAGCCCGTGCGACTCGGCCAGCTCCAGCGCACGTTCGATGACTGCCATCATTGCCTGATGGACGTGGAAGTAGCCGCGCCCGGCCGCCTTGCAATCGCAGGCCCAGCGATTGTTTTCGCGCCAGATGTGGTGCTGCGTGCCGCGCTCGCTCAGGCTCGCCACTTCCCAGATGCCGTCAATCGCGCGGGGGTACACACCTGCCGCCCAATAGTCCGCCACCCGCGCGTAGGCTTTCAGGTCGCGCTTGAGTTCCGTAATCGCGGCGCGCTCGTCGGGCGTGCGCTGGCGGGCCGGCGTGGCCTGGTAGATTGCCAGGGCGCGCTCGGCCTCCGTGGTGAAGTCTGCAATGGCCTCGTGAATGAGTTCCTCGGGAAGAAAAAAGGTTGTCATAGTGGTGTGTCTCCCTTACTTTGTGCGGAGCTGCTCGTACAGTGCCCACCAGCCCCGCGCCCGGCGATACTCGCCCGCCTGAAAGCAATATTCCCAATTCGACAAGGCCACGTCTGCCGTATACGTGATGTGCGCCACGCTCAGGCGACGGATTTCATCGCGGCAGGCGTCGTGAATGTCGTTGCGGGCGGCGTGCAGTGCGGTCATTGGTCGGCTCCGTGCGTGCGTTGATTAGTTAAATGTTCAATATGGTCATTATAGTATACATCATTGGGAATGTCAATACCCCAAATTGGATACTTGACAATCCATTTCGGCGGGTGTATAGTGGGGCACGTCACACAGAGGAGGCACGCCAGTGAAAATCACAAACAAGGTTCTGCAACTGCGCCTCGACTACGGAAAGAAAGAAAACCGGGTCGTGACGCAGCAGGAAGTCGCAGAGCGGACGGGGATTACGCGGCTCACATTGCGGCGTATTGAGCGTGGGGAGACGGCCGGGATCGATTTCGATACCCTGGCGAAGCTTTGCGCGTTTTATGGGGTTGGCGTGGCCGACGTTTTGGAGTATGATCCGAACATACGAGCGCCCGGCCATGCAGAGCCACGGTTAAAGGCTGCATAGTCGGGCGCTCGCTGGTATTGCTCTGCTCGTCGCCAAACTACCAGAGCGTTACCAGTACCATCCCTCTCGTGTGATCGGCATGGTCTTACGCAAATTGTCAGGGGTCTAACTCGGGAAGTCTCGCCAGCCCCGGTGTCTGGCATCGGGGCCGGGCTTCCCATTGTCAAAAGCGGGCATGTCACCCTGCGCGTTCCGAGTAGCTTGGCCGATTGTGGCCTACCAGGGGAACAGGGCAGCTCGCGGTTAACAAGTGAATGAATGACGTGTGCGGCAGCGCGGCGAACCGGCGATACCGGCCGCTGGGCTGTTCGCTCGGATTTACTTTGGATTCAATGACCAATTGCCGTCGGCTTGAACCCGCCAGAGGCACGGGCCTTTTTCAAACTTTACAACGACCGACCCTTCGACCGTGCCAATCTCATTAACGGGAATATCTTCCCCGCACGAACAAATCAGATGTGCAATGAAGTTCCGTTTCCCATCATGCTTGAACGTGTAGGGCACTGGGCCAGTGTGCGCCGGCGTGAAGGCATCGGTCACTGTGTCGCCATTCCCGGTGATGCCGTTGGCCGCTTCGTCGGTCTGGTAGAGCGACTCAAC
>LJCR01000039.1 GCA_001399705.1 Kouleothrix aurantiaca | reverse complement strand
TAGTACACCCAGGCAGTTCTAACGACCAGCTGGCGCGGGTCGTCGTCGGGCATATTCACAGTAGGTGGAGGCAGCGTCAGACCATAGCGCGCGGCGACGCGCGCGTACCCGTCGATTCCGTCCTTGCGGATTACTTCGGCATCGTCGGGCGACCATGACGCGCCAACGTGGTACGCCAGGAGCTTCGTCGCATCCCAAATCGCATCAAACACGCTGCCGATCAGCGCTGAATCTTCGGTAGGCAGCCCATCGTCGTCCTGCATCGACCGCTCCGGGAGACGATTGATTGCACTGACGGCGTAGGCTAACATCACGACAACATTCGTTGCTTTCTCAATGCACCACGAACGCATCATGTCATCTTTGTCCTGCATGAGTACAGACTCTCTTTTCTAGCGTGGATAACCGCAGCTCACTCATTCGCTTCCTGGTTCCTGTTCTGATGCCGGTAGGTTCTCCAGTGCCACCGCCAGGTGCGCGAGCTGCGTAGAGGTCGCCTGGTCAATTGCCGCAATTACCGGCATGGCCGCGTCATGCTCCGCCAGCAGCGCGGCCGGCGTCGTTCCGTAGGCGCGTGCCAGATCGTGCAAGCGGTCGAGGGGTGGCGCGACGGTGCCGTTCTCATATTTGACGATCAGCGTGTGATTGGAAATGCCCGCCTGGACCGCTGCCTCGCGCACGGTCAGGCCCGCCTGGACACGTGCCTCGCGCAGCCGGCGTGCCAGACGCGCCGATAGCAGCTCCTGTGCGGTCATTCGTCAAACTCCAGTCCCGATTGCTCGATCGCGTCGATTTCCTGGCCCGTCAGGCCGCGGTATTGTTCCTTGATAAACTGAATGGCCTCATCGTAGCGCGCCGCAGGCAGGTCGGTGTACGTCCCCAGATTGAACCGGTCATTGAATATCTGCCAACGCGATCGAATCGACGCGCCAGGTTTCTTCTCAGGTGTGCGCGCGGCCAGTGCGGTGCCCCACGCTTGCACCAGATGATAGATCGTCCCGCGCTGCGCGGGTGACATGCGCTGCTTCGCCTGCTGCTCAAGCGTTTGGACGCGCGATTGGAGACTGCGGACCATTGCCGCGAGGTCGCGAAAGGCGATCCGCGCGCGATCCTGGCTTGCCTCGATCGTGGTCTGACGTGTGTTTAGTTCCTCCAGCGTCCGAAGTGCCTGGTCGATCCGATCAAGGTCGCGTATATCCTCGATCTGCCGGCTCGGCCCTTCCGGCAGGCCGGTGAGTTGCGCGAACGCCGATTGTACAGCACTGACGAGGTAGGTCTTGATGTAGCCGAATCGCTCGCGGACTTCCTCGCCGACGCGCCGCGACTGGACATCCATAATCCAGACGGGTACGTCGTCGAGCAACAGAAAGTCCATCGTGCGGAATTGCCGGCCGACCTGGACGCGGAGCTGGATGAGGTGGAGCGATTCATTGGCCTGGATGCGCCGCCGCTGCGCTGGCAGCGCGAGACTCAGGGTCTCACAGAGGTCGCGGAGCGCAAGGTGAATCGCGCCGTCGCGCGTCCGCGCGGCCAGCACCACGCCATCGAACAGCGGGACCGGCAATTGCTCAACTGGCCGCTCGGCCGGCGGCTGCCCGGCTGCATTGCTCATAAATTCGATCCTTTAGGCGCGAAAACCCAGAGCGTTTACGCCTGGGAGGAGCGCCTTGCTTGAGCCAGCTTTAGCGCACGCGCCAGGACGCGGTGCAGAGGAACTGGCAATCTCCTACCTTCGCGTGGGTCGTCAAGCGCTTGCCTGTCTGTAGCTCGTGGAGGCTGAGAGAGCCTTCAGCTCGCGTCCCACCCACGTACACGATCCCGTACCTGGGATGGCGCACCCACGATCCACGCTTCAGTCCCAGGCTGATCGTGCCACCGTAGGGCTTGCGCTTTCCGCCCTTCTCTGGTTGCAGGCGGTGTAGTTGCCGACGATGGAACTGAAGCGGCGTGATGTAGAGCATGGCGGTGCTGCCCGGCCGTGACGGCCCGCCGACGCGGTAGCTCGCCAGCACAAACGAGTCGACGCAGTGGGCATCCCAGCGGTCAGACAGTTTCGCTCGCGACTTGACCAATCCTGCCTGGTCACGCAGACCACTGGTGAAACGGCTCGGCACAACCGTCAGCTCTGCGATTTGCTCAACCTGGCCATAAAACCATAGTTTGCCTACCTGGAGCGGGCTGAAGGACTCGTTCCAGCGGCGTTTGCCCTTCCTGGTAGTGGCCGCAATGCCCTCGATCACTACATCGGTGATCGGGTAGTGGCGGGCCAGCCACCTGAGTAGCCGCAACTTCCAGTCCCAGCGCGCCCGCGTCGAGGGTGGGAGGCAGATGCGCCCTCGCAACCGATTCGGGCGACAGGCCCGACAGGGCGTCTTGCGGTAGCGCCTCACGCGGCGCATTTGCCTGCGCGTCTTGATATGTTCCTTGACCCACGTTACTGCGTCGGCCTGGACGTTGAGGAAGGTGTGCGCGGTGGACTGTACAGTGAAGGCTTCCTTCTTGCTACCGGAATCGATTCCGACCGCGATCGGCTGCGTGTAGCCGTCCGCGCGGTCGGTCAACTGGATGTAGAACAGGCCGCGTGAGAAGCGCCTGAGTGCCCTGCCGCTGGCGATCAGGCGGTCGGCTTTGCGATTGGTCGTGGGCATCAGTCGCTTGCCGTTTGCGCTGATGACTGGGATGAATGGTTGCATGGTGATCCTCAAGTGTTTAACGTCTCTACAGACAGAACAACTGATCCCTTCGCCACTGGCCGACCGAGAGGATGGAGATTAGGGAGGCGTCCCCATCGTCGTTCGGGCTGCCACGCCCAGCCGGCTCAGTTGGGTGTCCCGCCCAAGTGGGCGGCGGCTAGTACAGGATTTGCGTTGTGAGTCACCTGATGGCATTCGGGCTTCCTCACAAGCCCAGGAGTTTTAGCCCTGGGTTCCTGACAGCAAATCATTTCTTTCTGTTTGGTATCACTGACGCACGAAGTATATCATACTGGTTCAAACCATGCACCAAGCGGTCGTATAACGCACTGTTCGGTGCATGGTTTGAACCATCCGAGATCATATGATCACGGACGGTTCAAAGCATGCACCAGGTTTTCAGGTGATCCGTAGAGCTGCTCGACAGCGGGAAGCTGCGCCACGACGGCAACTGCTTGCTGAAGCTCCGCGGCGTCCAGCGGTTCGATGTCGGCCAGCGCGGCCTGGGCGGCCGTCTTCCACCGGTCCAGCTCGAACATATCCCACGGTGTCTCGCCGCCCGCGAGCCCGCGCGCAGCATTTCGGCAGAGGCGTTTCAGCGCCAGCGGGTCCGCGACGTCTGGCGTTGCGGCGGCGGCTAGCTCGCACAGCCGGATGACGCGCTTCAGGTACCTGATCTGACCGCCGCGCATCGTCTCGATGCGCCATTCGAGCGGCCAGTCCGAGCGAGCGAAGATGCCCCACATGGTTTCGAGGTGCCGGGCGGTGAGCGGGTGGCAGATCCAGACCTGGCGCGCGCCGGGGTTCCGCCGATACGCGGCGATCTCACGCTCGGCGAGTGGGATGAGGTGCTGCATCCGCACCTCGCGCTCGGCGGTGCCCAACTTCGCCCGGAGGTAGGCGGCCAGTTCGTCGCGACTGACCGGCACCCCGAGATCACGCAGCGCCGCCAGAACCTGATCGCGAAGCGCAAGCGGGCTCATACAGCAGCGCCTCCGGGCGCCGGCTTCGGCGCTGGCGCGCAGACCAGCCAGGGGACCCGGCCGGGATCGTCAGGAATGTGCGAGGGGATGCCGGCCTGCTCCAACGCCGCCTGGTAGCCCAGGAGCCGTTCGCGGACCTGCGCGGCGTACTCGTCGCTGCAGCGTGAGTGAGGGGTGCTGTAGCGGACGACGATCTGCCTGTCAAATTTCACTTTTGCCGCGACATGATTTCAGATTTGCCGCGACAATCGCGGATGGCTTTGGAATGTGGAGAAGCACGATCACTGGCGCGGTGCCCCGCACAACATGACCGACGCTTTCTGGGCTGGATCGTGGTGTTCTTTGTCTCAATAAAAAGAACTCCTTAAAGATAGCAAATGAACTAAGAGTGAATCTTACACTATGTCTATTGATACATGGTATCCTGAATTTTTTGGTCATGTAAACTCCCGTTACCGAACTGGTTCTGGCACGTTCCGGATGACGCTTGCTTTGTGCGATGTCGTTCTACAGCCATAACGCGAAATCTATAGCGAGGCATCTTGCCGACTGGTGTTCAATAATGTGCGGTCTCGAACATCAGTGGGTTCTCCAATGCTACAAAGCGCTTTGGCTCGGCCAGCTCATGCGGTGGCCTTCGTAGCGCGATCATTTGTGATGCGTCGAGCAGGAGGCTCGCGTGGCGGCGTAGGACAAACCAAGCGCCTGTGCTGTGCGCTCCGCTGCAACCGTTCGTTCCGTGCCTATGTGGCGCGCGCCCTTTGCGCGATCTCGACTTCCGCTTCGATTTCGACAGCCACCTCCATAAGGTAACTCCGCCAACCCCACGGCCGACCACGCGTGCGCTCCTAGCTCCGGCCCGAATACCTCCACGATCAAGGCCGAGAACCCATTGGCTTGCGCGAGGCGTTCTGGCAGGCGGTCTCTCCACGCGTGCGCCCACTTCCCGGCGCCACACGTGCGCTCGAAACCCAGGCACCGGGCCAGCTTCGCGCTGCCTTGCAGGCGGTACTCCCGGAGTTTACCTCGGCTGAGGCGGACTGGTGCGCATCGACAGCGTCTTGGCCGGCGGCGTGACGTGCCTGGAGGCACCCACGGGAACTGTGACAGTACCATCGGGCTGGGTCGTCGAAACGCGCCTGGTCGTCAGCGGGCGGGCGGCTCACTTATCGTGCTCCCGCACCTGGACGGCATATCGCGTTGGGGCTGCTACCGCCTACGCACAGCCCAGCCGCCGGCGTTCTGCCGCTCGTGGCCCCACCATCGCCGCTCGATCTCGAGCAGCTGCCGTGGCGCGGCCTGCTGGCCTATCTCGCATGACACTTGCGTCAGTAATCGACACGTCAGGTGATTTGCCTTTAGGCTCAAATACACGAGCCACACTTCCGCGATTGCGCGACGTTATGTTGAGCATCCTGATACCAACGTGATCGACGCCCCCAGGTCGGCGAGCTCATGGCTGCCGCACTGGTACAGCTCCGAGCTCGCCAAGCAGCTCGGTACTCGCTACATCCACTGGCAGCGTGGCTGAACCCCCGTGCTGAACATCTTACGCACAAACTTCGAGAGACTGCAAAAATCTGGGAGAATCTCATGCTTTTCTCCTAGATTTGCTCTATGATCTCCATGCTTCACACCAGTATACTTTGATCCAACCCAATAGCTGTTCTACAGGTGGGCCATCTCGGACTATATCCTACTCAACCGCACCTGCGCACGATCCAATCATGACCAATTGCGGCACCATCAGTGCGATATTCTACGCAACCCCCACTAATCACGTTGCCGACATTGTTGCACCGCATCGCGCGCCAATGGCATCGCCAGAAACATAGCCTGGTGTTCCTATCCACAGTCAAGGTTTCTGTGGATCAGAATGCCGTATGTCGTTGATCTCGTCGTTTTCCCTATCTCTGAGGAGATAGGGCCACTTAACTCGGCTCCGAAGGAGGGAATGACTATGACCACCCGTCTCGCACTTCTTGTCGTCGTACTCGAGCTCGTCAGGACGCTGGCCGTACCTTCCGCAACAGTCGTTGCGGCTCCAACCAATGCCCAGGCTGCGTGTCCTCCCAACGACTCCTGCCTGGCTGTGTTAGGTGATACCAGCGAGCACTCTCCTGCGGCAGCCATGTTCCATGACCAGTTGTATCTGGCCTGGACCGGCGAAGGCGATCACAATCTGAATGTCATCGCGTCGACCGATGGCCAGAACTTCGCAAACAGGGTCACGCTGGACGGCTCGCGGCCGGGCGCACCGAACGAGACCAGCGAGGGCTCGCCGGCGCTCGCGGTGTTCAACGACCGCCTGTATCTGGCCTGGACCGGCGAGGGCGATCACAATCTCAATATCATCTCCACGAACAACGGCCAGGACTTTGGCAATAAAGTCACCTTAGACGGCTCGCGGCCGGGCGTGCCCAATGAGACCAGCGAAGAGTCGCCCGCACTCGCGGTGTTCAACAACCGACTGTATCTCGCCTGGACCGGTCAGGGTGGGCATAACCTCAATATCATCTCCTCAGACAACGGCCAGGACTTTGCCAATCCGGTGACTTTCGATGGCTCGCGGCCGGGCGCGCCGAACGAGACCAGCGAAGGCTCACCCGCGCTGGCCGTCTTCCACGATCGCCTGTATGTCGGCTGGATCGGTGAGGGGGATCATAATCCGAACATGATGTCATCGGACAACGGCCAGGACTTTGCCAATCCGGTGGCCTTGGACGGCTCGCGCCCGGGTGTGCCCAACGAGACCAGCGAAGGCTCACCCGCGCTCACGGCCGACCAGGATAGCCTGTATATCGCCTGGCCGGGCCAGGGAGGCGGTCAGCTCAACACCCTGCCCACGCCGGATGGGCAGCATTTCGGCAAGAAGGTCACGTTCGATAACGATACGACGAACCAATCGCCTGCCCTCGCTCATTTCGCCAATCGAGTCTACCTGATCTGGATCGGAACAGACGCCCACTTAAACGTCCGTGCCCTGCCACCCTTTGTGGCGCCGCCCGTCACCGATTGCTCCGACTCTGCCGTCGTTGGTTTGTTTCGTGATCGATGGCTGAGTCTTGGTGGCAAGGACGGACCCATGGGCTGCCCGCTATCGTTTGAGGTGTCGTTCCCACAAGGGACTGGCCGCTACCAGCAGTTTGCACATGGCCAGATTGTCTTGTCGTTCGACCAGCATATGCTCATCGCTGCATATCCGCAAAACAACGGGATTACGGTGATCTGGAACATTCTCTCGCAGTATCACTACGACTACTTCAACATTCAATGGGGTCATAACGGTGCAAACGATGGGCTACAGACGCTGATGGCTGGACAAACCGGTGTCTCTGCGACACAGGGCCGGTGGACCGTTCCCACTGGGGCTGGTACCCTCCCAATTACGCTTGACATTACGCTCGAAGGATGTGATGGCGTCCCGATTCCTGATCAAGCACCTACCTGTCGGCAAGGCTTCTCCGTTCCTGTGACAGCTACCTACGAATCGGAATACCGCATCGACTTCTCCTCCCTGACGGTACCAACGACACCCCAAGAAGCTGATCAGCACTTTGAGGATCGCGCGAATACCGCCATTCAATTCTCAGCGTGCCATGGGCATATTCTGGGGCAGATATCCAAGGACGAGGACGACTTTGTCAACGTGGCGATTGCAAAGCTTGAAAAAGCCAAGCGCGGCCTTGGTACGAAATGTCTGGACGAAGAGCAAGATAACGTCACGCAGGTTCGGCAGGGTTTGCTTCACTCGACGCCTGGCCCAGTTGGCACAGATACCGAAGGGGGCCCTCTTGGCGTATGTGGACGCACAGGCAACTACGACATGGCGCTGAAAGGGTTGGTGCGCATCGCATATAACTATCGACAGTATCCAAATGGCCAACCTCTGCTCGACTCGCCGGAAGATCCAAACGGCCCGAACGACGACTCTAACAACCCGTACAAATACCTGCTCCACCACTTGCTGAGTCAAGCGGGTGCCTTCAACCCCGATGATGAAGTACCTATCACCTGCTTCGGTGTCGATGGCCCAGAAACCGAAAATCATCTCATGATGATCGAGACCTCCCGGTATCTCACGAACCAGCTCCTCTATCACGAGGCCCAGCAGATTGGTGCCGATGCCGCTCCTTATGACAACGAGCGTAATGGTATGAATGCGTGGATATTGGAGCGCTTGCAAAGCTTTCTCATGAACGATTTCGTTGAGTATAATGCGCGCCCATATCAGCGGTTCGATGTTCAAACGATCGAGAATCTCTTTGACTTCGCGGAGGATCCGAGGGTCAGCCGGGCTGCTGAAATGGTCCTGGACTATATCTCGGCTAAGTTTGCCGTAAGTAGCAATGAACTACGCCGCGCCGTGCCGTTCCGCCGAACCGATGACGCACGCAGCAAAACGGACTTGTTCGCGTCTGGCAACGATCCGCTGACGAATCAATTTATATAGTGGACCCAGAAATCTGTACAGTCAGACGGTCAGACTTCTGTAGAATAACAGTATGAAAAAGTCTTACACTGCCAGCTTCAAAGCCCAGGTCGTCCTAGAGCTCCTGAAGGAGACCAAGACCTTTGCTCAGCTTGCTTCTGAGCATGGGGTTGCCGTGACCGTCTTACGCGACTGGAAGCTCGCAGCGCTCAAAGGTCTCCCTGATGTGTTCGAACGCCGCGACTCCGTCACCGAACTGAAGCTGGCCCACGAGCGCGAGCTTGCTGAGCTGTATGCCGAGATCGGTCGCTTGACCACCCACGTGAACTTCTTGAAAAAAAAGTTGCCGTCCTGAGCCACGACGAGCGCCGGATGATGGTCGAGCATCAGGCCGACGCGCTCGCGCTCAGCACCCAAGCCGACCTGCTCTCGCTCAGTCGCAGCAGCTTGTACTACAAAGCAGTATCGCCACCACCGGAGGAAGTGGCGCTCAAACATCGCATTGACGAACTGTATACTGCGCATCCCTTCTATGGCTCGCGCAAGCTCACGATACTGTTGGCCGAAGAAGGCCATCTCATCAACCGCAAGCGTGTCCAGCGCTACATGCGCGAAATGGGTATTCAGGGCATTGCGCCGGGGCCAAATCTCAGCAAGCGCTTGAGCGAGCATCGCGTGTATCCCTATCTGTTGCGCAATCGCAGTGCAACACGCCCAAATGAGATCTGGGGCTGTGACATCACCTACATTCGCTTGCGACACGGCTGGCTGTACCTGGTCGCCATTCTCGATTGGTGGAGCCGCTATGTGATCAGCTGGCAGCTTGACCAGACTTTGGAACTCGGCTTCGTGCTTGACGCGCTCGCACAGGCGCGGGCGATTGCAACACCGGAGATTTGGAACACCGATCAAGGGAGTCACTTCACCAGTCCGCACATCACACAACCACTGCTCGACGCTGGTGTGCAAATCAGTATGGATGGCAAAGGGCGCGCCTTGGACAACATCTTTACCGAACGGCTGTGGCGGAGTGTGAAATACGAGGAGGTGTACCTTTCCGACTATGCGAACCCACGTGCGGCGCGAGCAGGGCTCGCACGCTATTTCAGCTTCTATAACACCGAGCGGCCGCATCAGGCGCTTGACTATCGCCGTCCGATGGAGCTGTATTTCGGTTAGCGGGCCAGTGGGTGGAGGCACATTTTTTCGGTGGGAGGCCGGGCGCAGCGGCCCTGGCCAGGGCCGCTGCGCCCGGCCTCCCACCGAAAAAATGTGCCTCCACCCACTGGCCCGCTAACCGAAATACAGCTCCATCGGACGGCGATAGTCAAGCGCCTGATGCGGCCGCTCGGTGTTATAGAAGCTGAAATAGCGTGCGAGCCCTGCTCGCGCCGCACGTGGGTTCGCATAGTCGGAAAGGTACACCTCCTCGTATTTCACACTCCGCCACAGCCGTTCGGTAAAGATGTTGTCCAAGGCGCGCCCTTTGCCATCCATACTGATTTGCACACCAGCGTCGAGCAGTGGTTGTGTGATGTGCGGACTGGTGAAGTGACTCCCTTGATCGGTGTTCCAAATCTCCGGTGTTGCAATCGCCCGCGCCTGTGCGAGCGCGTCAAGCACGAAGCCGAGTTCCAAAGTCTGGTCAAGCTGCCAGCTGATCACATAGCGGCTCCACCAATCGAGAATGGCGACCAGGTACAGCCAGCCGTGTCGCAAGCGAATGTAGGTGATGTCACAGCCCCAGATCTCATTTGGGCGTGTTGCACTGCGATTGCGCAACAGATAGGGATACACGCGATGCTCGCTCAAGCGCTTGCTGAGATTTGGCCCCGGCGCAATGCCCTGAATACCCATTTCGCGCATGTAGCGCTGGACACGCTTGCGGTTGATGAGATGGCCTTCTTCGGCCAACAGTATCGTGAGCTTGCGCGAGCCATAGAAGGGATGCGCAGTATACAGTTCGTCAATGCGATGTTTGAGCGCCACTTCCTCCGGTGGTGGCGATACTGCTTTGTAGTACAAGCTGCTGCGACTGAGCGAGAGCAGGTCGGCTTGGGTGCTGAGCGCGAGCGCGTCGGCCTGATGCTCGACCATCATCCGGCGCTCGTCGTGGCTCAGGACGGCAACTTTTTTTTCAAGAAGTTCACGTGGGTGGTCAAGCGACCGATCTCGGCATACAGCTCAGCAAGCTCGCGCTCGTGGGCCAGCTTCAGTTCGGTGACGGAGTCGCGGCGTTCGAACACATCAGGGAGACCTTTGAGCGCTGCGAGCTTCCAGTCGCGTAAGACGGTCACGGCAACCCCATGCTCAGAAGCAAGCTGAGCAAAGGTCTTGGTCTCCTTCAGGAGCTCTAGGACGACCTGGGCTTTGAAGCTGGCAGTGTAAGACTTTTTCATACTGTTATTCTACAGAAGTCTGACCGTCTGACTGTACAGATTTCTGGGTCCACTATA
>LJCR01000389.1 GCA_001399705.1 Kouleothrix aurantiaca | reverse complement strand
GGCGCGACAAACAGGTCAAACGCGATCATGGTTGAAACCGGGTTGCCGGGCAGGCCGAACACTGGCTTCGTGCCCACCAGCGCCAGGATAGTTGGCTTGCCGGGGTGGATGGAAACGCCGTGTACCAGCACGCCCGGTGTGCCCAGCGCCGCGATCACCTGCACCGTCATGTCGCGCGTGCTCACCGAGCTGCCCGCCGAAATCACCAGCGCGTCGGCATCGGCCAGCGCAGCGGCGGCCATTTCGTGCAGGCGCGTGGCGTTGTCGGGCGCGATGCCGATGAGCGTGGGTTCGGCGCCGGCCTGCTGCGCCAGCGCGGCAATCGTATAGCTGTTGATGTCGCGGATCTGGCCCGGCGCGACCGGCTGCTCGGCTGGCACGACCTCGTCGCCAGTGGCGAGAATTGCCACGCGCGGGCGCGCCGCCGCCGGCACACTGGTGATGCCCAGCCCCGCCAGCCCGCCCAGGTCCTGCGGGCGCAGGCGCTGGCCGGCCGCAAACAGCAGGTCGCCGCTGCGCACATCTTCGCCAACGGGAATGATGTTCTCGCCCACCGCGACGGGCTTGACGATCTCAAGCGTCTGCGCGTCGAGCAGCTGCGTATTTACGACCATCACGACGGCATCCGCGCCGCCTGGCAGCATGCCGCCAGTGTGTACGCGCGCCGCCGCGCCCACTACCAGCAGTTTGTCGAGCGCTACTTTCGCGGCTCGTGGGACGACGCGCTGGCGGCGTGGTGGGGGGAACAGAGCAAGCTATGAGTTTCCGCTTTGCCATCCCTTCCAAGGGCAGCCTGTACGACGACACGCTGGCCTTTTTCGAAAGCTGCGGCCTGAAGATCACCCGCCCGAACCCGCGCCGCTACACCGCCGGCATTCGCGCCCTGCCCGATGTCGAGGTGCTGCTGCACCGTGCGCCCGACATCATCGAGAAGGTCGCGTCGGGCGAGATCGACATGGGTGTGAGCGGGCTGGATTTAGTGGAGGAAATGCGCGGCGACCGCGACGACCTGCTGGTGCTGTACGACGACCTGGGCTTTGGCGGGGCCGAGCTGGTGGTGGCGGTGCCGGAAGCGTGGATCGACGTCAGCTCGTGGCACGACCTGGCCGACCTTGCGGTGGAGCTGCACGCCGAAGGCAGGCCGCTGCGCATCGCCACCAAATACCCCGCGCTGGTGCGCCGCTTCTGCTACGCCAACGGCATCACCTACTTCCGCCTGGTCGACTCGCAGGGCTCAACTGAGGCCGCGCCGGGCCTGGGCTACGCCGACATGGTCGCCGACATTACCTCGACCGGGACGACGCTGCGCGACAACCAGCTCAAAATTGTGGGCGGCTCGCTGCTGCGCTCGCAGGCGTGCCTGGTGGGCAGCCGCCGCAGCCTGCGCGACAACCCGGCGCGGCTCAATATCGTTCGCACCGTGCTGGAGTTGGTGGAAGCGCGCCGGCGCGGGCGCAACTACGTGCAGGTCACGGCCAACATCGCGGGCGAATCGGCTGAGGACGTTGGGCGGCGGGTGGCGTCGCGGCCCGAGTTTGCGGGCATGCAAGGCCCGACGGTCGCGCCCGTCTACTCTGGCAGCGGCGCGGGCTGGTTCACCGTCACGCTGTTCGTGCCGCAATCGCGCGTGATGGCGCTGGTCGATCACCTGCGGGCGCTGGGCGGCGGCGCGCTGGCGGTTGTGCCGGCACATTACGTCTTCGACGCGCAGTGCGAAGCCTACCAGCGGCTGCTGGCTGCGCTCCATGAGCGGTAGTACGGCTCGGTAGAAGTTCGTTTCTGCTTGCCGAGACGAAGGACGAACGACGAACGACAAAGCGCAAGATGGTCATTCGTCATTCGTCTTTGGTCGTATAAGCTGTGCCAGGATTTGGAGAAACAACGATGAAACTTGCCGAAGCGCTGATGCTGCGCGCCGACTACCAGAAGCGCGCCGAGCAGCTCAAGCAGCGCCTGAACCAGAACGCCAAGGTGCAGGAAGGCGACACGCCGGCCGAAAATCCCGCCGATCTGCTGGCCGAACTTGAGCGCATCGCCGGCGATCTGGTGTCGCTGATTCAGCGTATCAACCGCACCAACTCGGCCACGCTGCTCGAAGGCGCGCAAACCCTGGCCGACGCGCTGGCCGAGCGCGACGTTCTTCAGCTCAGGCTGGGCGCGTATCGCGAGCTGGCCCAGGCCGCCTCGATCACGCCGACGCGCGCCACGCGCTCGGAGGTGAAGTTCCACAGCACCGTCAACGTCGGCGAGGTGCAGCAGGAGGCCGACCGGCTGGCGAAAGCCTACCGCGAGCTGGATGCGCGTATTCAGGCCGCCAACTGGCTGACGGAGGTACTGGAGTAGGTGCGATGGTAGCCGCAGGACGCTAGGCGAGCACGACCCGCCAACGGGGTACGTTGGGCTGGCAGCGCAGGGGCTGCGCTATTCGGGTCCAAAGCCCGAGCCGTACAAATTACGCCCAGCACTGTCACAAGCGTACGGCGTATTGTTATTGTTACTCCCATGTGCTGATAGCGAACTGCGGCGAGGGTGGGAACGGGGTTGCACCTACCGCCGAAAGCAAAACGGTTGGGCCACAGAGAACACCGAGGGCACCGAGTTTTTGACTATCGCCCTCAGTGGCCTCCGTGCCCTCTGTGGCCCAATATTCCTGCGTTTACTTGAGGTTGAGCGGCTCGCCATACGCGGCCGCGTATTCGCTCGCCAGCAGCGCCGGGCTGAGGCCAGGAAAGGCCAGATCGTGCGTGGTGACGCAGAGGCCGCTGGCGATTGTGCCGAGGCGCAGGCACTGCCGCACCCCCAGGCCCTGCGCGTGGCCGTAGAGCATCCCCACGAAAAAGCTGTCTCCCGCGCCATTCGCGTCCACCGGCGCGTATTTCGGAATAATTGGCGTCTCGATCCACTCGCCCGCTGCGGTTAGCGCCGTCGAGCCACGCGCGCCGTGCGTACACACCACGAGCTGCTTGCCCTGCGCAATCATCCGCGCCATGAAATCGCGGTAGCCCGGCAGCGCATCCGAGCTGAGCAGCAGGTAATCCGCCGCCGTAATGAAATCGTGGTGGTAGGGGTTTGTGCCGTCGTAGTCGTGCAGGTCGCACCAGATCGCCTTGCCCGCGGCCTGAATGTCGGGAACGAGCTGGCGACAATAGTTGCTGATGTTCAGCAGCACATAGTCGCTGCCCGGCACAAGCGCCGCCAGCCGCGCGCGATCAAACGCTGGCTCGAAGGTGCCCGGCACAATGAAGATCGACACGCGCTGGCCGGCGGCGTCCATCAGGTTGACGTGGCGCTGCGTGCCCATCGGGTCGATGTCATAAAGAAAGCGCACGCCAGCGGCTTCGAGGTAGCTCGCCACCCAGCGGCCATTCGCGTCGTCGCCGATCGGCGCATGCAGGGTGGTGTCGAAGCCAAGCTTGCACAGGTTCAGCGCCTTGCCCGCGCCGGTCGAGCCAATTGTTTCGTGAAAGCCACGACTGAAGATGCTGTGCGGCACCGGCTCGGGCAGCCTGTCGAGATAGACCATGATGTTGAACGAAACGCCGCCGATCACAAGCGCGCTTGGCATAGCTGGCCTCAGTCGTCAGGATTCAGGAGTCAGCAGGAGATGGGTGACAAGATGACAAGATGACAAGATGACAAGATGACAGGGTGATCCTGCGACCGCACGAGGGTCTAGGGTTTTGGGATTGAGCTGCAACCTTCAACCTTCTAACCTGCAACTTGTCAACCTGCAACTTGTCAACCTGCAACCCTCGAACTCCGTGTCTCCGTGTCTCCGTGGTGATTTTTCGTTGTTGGTAGTCGGCGCTTCCAACCTGCAACATCAACCCGGCTGGTGCAGACGCAGCGCCGCGTACACCGCAAGGTTCGCGGGCGTAGGCACGCCGGTTGCCTGGCCCAGGCGCACTGCCGCGCCGTTCAGCGCCTCGATCTCCAGCCGCGCGCCGCGCTCAAGGTCGCGCTGCATCGACGACTTGGTGTCGAACGAGAAGCGCTCGACGGTGGCCATGCCGGCTACCACCGGGT
>LJCR01000388.1 GCA_001399705.1 Kouleothrix aurantiaca | reverse complement strand
TTCTTGCCGCGCTGGCGGTACGACGGCCCCAGGTCGCCTTTCGCGGCTCCACTAATGTAGTTGAAGAACTGGCTGTCGAGGTAGGCGCGGCCCAGCGTGAGCGGGTTGCGCTCGCCGCTGCTCCACAGCGTTTGCGCGGCGGCGGGGTTGACGTACTGCGGCTTGTCGAGACCAAAATGCGCTTTCAACGCATTGAGCGTCGCGCCGTCAACTTGTTTCTTGTTGTTGTCTTTGTCGAAGGGGCCGCCGGGCGCCTGGTGCATCAGGAAGAACGAGGTCAGCGAGACAAAAAACAGCACCGGGATAGCCCAGAACAGGCGGCGCAGGAAAAAGCTCAACATAGTTCCTCGCAGGTGCTTGGCGCAACCGGTTGGGCTGCGCATCAATGGCGTGCCGGCGGCGGTGCAGGGGCAGCTCACATGTGGGCTGCCCCTGCGGTGGCGTGTTTATTTCTCCAGCGTCACGTTGTACATGCTCGTGATCTGGCCCGACCAGTCCGAGTCCTGCGGCGTGAAGTCGAGGCCCTTGACGTAGGGCTTGACCAGATAGGTGTTCTTGGTGACGCCACGCATCAGCTGCGGCACGTCGCCAATCACGATCTTCTGCGCCTGGGTGTACAGGTCGGCGCGCTTGGCCGGGTCGGTCTCAATGTCGGCCTGGGCCAGCAGCTTGTCGACCTCGGCGTTTTTGTAGCCGGTGTTCTTGGCAAAATTCGTTTCCGACTGCCAGTACACACTCAGCCAGTTCTGCTGGTCGGGGTAGTCGGCGCACCAGCCGGCGGTCGTGATCTGCGGGTAGGTTTCGTTCGACTTGCGCAGATTCGTGAGTGTGGTGCCCTCAACCGGGTCGGGGAGGATATTGACGCCCAGGCTCTTCTGGTACATCTGGATGATGTACTCCACGCGCGCCTGGTTGGCCGGGTTGTTGCTGTTGTAAGTCCACTTCAGCTCGGGCAGGCCCTGGCCGTTCGCAAAGCCAGCCTCGGCCAGCGCAGCCTTGGCCTTTTCGGCATCAAAGGCGAAGCGAGTTTCGCCGGCATCGTAGCCCGGGTAGCCCTTGGGAATCCAGGTCTGTGACGGGATCTCGTTATCCTTGAGCGCGTCGCGGTCGTAGCCTGCGCGGTCAAAGCCGTAGGCAAAGGCTTCGCGCACCTTGGGGTTGTTGAATGGCTCTTTGCTCAGGTTGAAGCTGGTGGTGCTCATGCACGCGCCGGGGTATTCGTTGTATTCCTTGCCGAGGGTCGGGTCGCTCTTGATCCCCGGAACGTCGTTCGCGTCGGGCGTAACGATGTCGACCTCGTTGTTCTTGTAAGCTTGCAGCGCCACGGCCAGGTCGTCGATAAATTTGATCTGCATGCCGTCGAGCTTGGGCTTACCGGCCCAGTAGTTTTCGTTGGCCTTAAATTCGATCAGGTTGTTGCCATGATCGATGGTGGTGACCTGCCAGGGGCCGTTGCCGATCTGGTTGGCCACATCTTCAAACCAGGTCTCGCCGCCTTTGTCCACCAGCTCCTGCTTGGCCGGGTACATCACCCAGGTGCCAACCAAGGTGTGGAAGTAGGGCGTCGGCTGCGAAAGGTCGAACACAACCGTCTTGTCGTCTTTGGCGGTCACGCCGAGCGCCTTCTGCAGATCGGGCAGTTTGGCCTCGTCGGTCGGTACCTCGGTGCCGATGATCGCGTCGGCGCCCTTGATCATGAAGAGCAGCGTCTGGTAGTCGCCGGGGTTGTGCGGGTCGAGCACACGATACACCGCGTTGACAAAATCCTGCGCGGTGAGCGGCGAGCCGTCGGAGTACTTCAGGCCGTCGCGCAGGTGGAAGGTGACCTGGGTCGCGTCGGCGTTGTAGTCCCAGCTTTCGGCGGCGGCCGGCACGGTCTTCAGGTCTTTGTCGAAGCGCGTCAGACCTTCGTAGTTCTGCTGAAGCACAGCAATTTCATTCGAGAACGAGGATTTCTGTGGGTCGAGGCTGTCGGGCCAGGTACTATCTGCGATGCGCAGGATATTATCGCCGGAGGAGGTGGGAGGGGCAGTTGCCTCGCTGGCGGGCGCGGCAGTGGCCTCGGCGGCTGGTGCAGCGCTTGCTTCGCTTGAAGCTGGCGCGCTGGTGGCCTCGGCGGCGGGCGCGCCAGCGGTGGGCTGGCTGGCCGATGGGCTCGCGCCACCACAGGCAGCCAGCACTGGCACCAGCAGGGCCAGCAGCAGGAGCACCATCGTCGTGCCGCGCGCGTTGTGTTGTTTCATGGGGAAGCGCCTCCTTTCAAATGCGGAAATGAAGCGGTGACCGAGAATTTCTCAGCCACCGCGGGAACACGGAACTTATTGGCTCATCGCCACGTTCAGCAGGCCAGTGGTCATGCCCGGGTAGGTGTTCGAATCTTGCGGGGTGACATCCAGCCCCTTCACGTAGGGCTTGACCAGGAAGCTGGCTTTGCTCGTCGAGCGGATGATGTAGGGCGCGTCGCCGATCACCAGGCGCTGCGCGTCGTGGTAGAGCTGCATGCGCTTGGTGGGATCGACCTGGATATCGGCCTGGGCCAGCAGCTTGTCAACCTCGGCGTTCTTGTAGCCGATGTTCTTGGCAAATGAGCTGTTCGACTGCCAGAACACGCTCAGCCAGTTCTGCGGGTCGGGGTAGTCGGCGCACCAGCCGCCGCCATACACAAACTGCGGCGCAGTGTTGACATCCTTGCGCATGCCGTTGAGCGTCTTGCCCTCGATCGGGTCGGGGATGAGCGTGATTCCCAGCGTCTTCTGGTACATCTGCACGAGGTACTCGACGCGGCCCTGCGTAGCGGGGTTGTTGCTGTTGTACGAAACCTTGATCTCGGGCAGGCCCTGGGCGTCGGGGAAGCCGGCGGCGGCGAGCAGCTCTTTGGCTTTGGCGGCGTCAAAGGCCAGGCGCTTGTCTTCGGCATCGTAGCCCGGGTAGCCTGGCGGAATCCAGGTCGCCGTTTCGGCGCTGGTGTCCTTCAAGGCATCGCGAATGAAGGAAGCGCGGTCGAAGCCAACGTTGAAGGCCTGCCGGACCTCTTTCTTGTCGAACGGCGCTTTGGTGTTGTTCAGCTCAAACGACTCGGTGCACGACCCAAGCGGCTCGATATACTCTTTGCTCAGCACCGGGTCGCTCTTGATCGTCGGCACGTCGTTCGGGTCGGGCGCAATGATGTCGACTTCGTTGTTCTTGTAGGCTTGCAATGCCACCGCCAGGTCGCCAATGAACAGCAAGCGCACGGCGTCGAGCTTGGGCCGCCCGGCCCAGTAGTTTTCGTTGGCTTGCAGCTCGATCAGGTTCTGCGACTGATCCATGGTGGTGATCTTGAACGGCCCATTGCCGACGAGGTTGGCCGGTTCTTCGTACCAGGTCGCGCCGCCATTGTCGATCAGCGATTGCTTGGCCGGGTAGAGCAGCCAGAGCGCGGCCAGGGTGTGGAAGTATGGGGTCGGCTGCGTCAGCTCGAACTTGACGGTTTTCGCGTCGAGCGCGGTGACGCCGAGCTGGTTGAATAGATCGGGCACCTTGGCCTCGTCGGTCGGCACCTCGGTGTTCAAAATCGCGTCGGCGCCCTTGATCATAAACAGCGTGCCCTGGTAGTCGCCAATCACGCCGCGCGGGTCGAGCGAGCGCCGCACCGCATCGACGAAATCTTGCGCGGCAAGCGGCGGGCCGTCGGCGTACTTCAGGCCGTCGCGCAGGTGGAAGGTGATCTCGGTCGCGTCGGCGTTGTAGTCCCAGCTTTCGGCGGCGGCCGGCACGGTCTTCAGGTCTTTGTCCAGGCGGGTCAAGCCCTCGAAGGCCAGCGTCAGCACGCCAATCTCATTGGCGATCGAGGCATCCTGCGGGTCGAGGGTGTCGGGCCAGGTCACGAGGTTCGCGCGCAGCACATTGCCGGCGGCGGGCTCAGCAGTTGCGCCACTGGCGGCTGGCTCAGCCGTTGCTTCGGGCGCGGCGGTGGCATCTGCGGCAGCCGGGGCGGTGGTGGCCTGGGCAACCGGGGCGGCGGTGGCTTCGGCCGGCGCGGAGCTTGTGCTGGCGGGGGCGGC
>LJCR01000387.1 GCA_001399705.1 Kouleothrix aurantiaca | reverse complement strand
TTGCAGGTTTGAAGGTTGAAAGTTGCACCTTGGACCCGTAGGGTACCCCGGCCGAAGGCTGTATCGAAGGGTGCGCGTCTGCAAACTGCCCCCTGCCTACTGCCCGCTCTCACCGGTGAATCGCGCAACCCTGAACATATCGATCGGGTGGCGGGTCGCGCCATTGATTGACAGGTCGGCCAGAATTTCACCAACCACGCTGGCGAACTTGAAGCCATGGCCCGAGCAGGGCGAGCCAATCACCACTTGCGGGTAGTGCGGGTGCAGGTCCATCAGGAAGTGCTGGTCGGGCGTGAGCGTGTACATGCAGGTGCTGGTCGCAAGCAGTTTGCCCTGCGCCACCGCCGGCACGCGCTCGGCCATCCACCCGCGAATGCGCGCCACTTCTTCGTCGTGCACCTGCCGGTCAATCGTTTCGGGCGTGCACTCGGGCCCGAAATTGTGAAACGCGACTTTCACGCCGTATGGTGTGCCCGGCAGCATCGGGAAGCCATAGAACGACATGCGCTCTTCGCCTTCCCAGATGTAGATCGGGCAGCGGTCGGGGTGAAACGGCGCGGGGTCGCCGGTTGGCTCGAACCAGTAGAGCACGTTGCGCTGGGCATGCAGCGGCAGCTTCAGATCGGCCAGCAGGCGGCCGGCCCACACGCCAGCGGTGACGACCAGCCGCTCGGCCTCGTAGCTGCCGCGATCGGTGGTAACGCGCACGCCGCCTGCGGGCGTTGCTTCCCATTCGAGCACGGTCTCTTCGTAGTGCAGCTCGGCGCCGTGCGCGGCGGCCAGCTTGAGGTGGGCGTTGATGCTGGCCTCGGGGTAGACCACGCCGCCGCGCGGTTCGTACAGCGCCTTGATATTCGTGCCGGGCGTGAACTGCGGGAAGCGCCGGTTGATCTCGGTCGAATCAAGAATTTCGAACTCAAGATTGTACTGGTTGGCGCTGCGCACGCTGCCGCTGAACACGCGGCTGTTCGCCAGGCCAAGCATCAGCCCGCCAGTGAGCGTCAGCAGCTTGTCGCCCGATTCGCGCTCAGCCGATTCCCACAGCTCGTAGGCGCGCAGCAGCAGCGGCACATAGCCGGGGTCTTCGAGGTAGGCCAGGCGGATGATGCGCGACTGCCCGTGGCTGGAGCCCTGGTCGTGCGCGGGAAGAAACTGCTCGAGGCCGAGCACGCGCTGGCCGCGCGCGGCAAGCTGGTAGGCGGTGGTGCTGCCCATCGCGCCAAGGCCGAGCACAATAACGTCGTAAGTCGTGCCCATGCGTCGCTTCCTTCTTTCATATGCTACCGGAAATCGCGAATGGCCTGCCAGCGCCCGGCGGGCTCGTATTCATAGTATTTGGTGGTGTGCAGCAGCAACGGCCCGGTGCTGAGCCCGCCCGGCAGCATGCCGTTGTGCAGGCGGATCGAGGTGTAGAACTGCGGTGCCAGGTCGCGCGCCACATAGGCGTGCTTCTGGCTGGCGCGCCAGTGCTCGATGCCCTCGGTATGCTCGAGCAGCACCATGTTGGCCCAGTTGCCGTCGGGCATTTCCAGCGAGCTATAGCTCAGCACATAGGTGTGAACCAGGAATTCCTGCAGCAGCTCGGTGTCGACATCCTGCAAAATCGCGGGGCTGGCGTCGCCGCGCTTGCTGCCGAAAAAGCCCACCAGCGCAAGGTCGGCGCTGCTGAGCAGCGCGGCGCGCGAGAGGATGACCATGCGGTGCAGGCGCGCGCCGTCTTCGGGCACGGTCTGGATGTACAGCTCGCGGCTGCGCGGGTCGCTCGCGCCGATGTTAGCGTCGTGCAGTGTTTCGAGCAGGCGCTGGCGCATGTAGCGCAGGATGGCGGCGTCGGCGTGGCTGTGCTCGGGGTTGGTGAAGCGGCGGCCGGGAAGTTCCTCGGTGGCGCTCAGGCGGGCCAGTTCGGTCATGGTCATAGCTGCACCTCATTCTCAGGCTTCACGGGCATGGTGAAACGGTTTGAGCGCTGCTTTGCGGGCATGGCGCACACATCATTGTGGCCGAAAGACGATCTGGTTCGCAGTGTTGGCGGTGGCGCGCACATCATTGTAATCGATATCGCGTATGGCGACGAATCGCGCTACCTGGCCGAGTGTCAGCGTCTGCCGGCCGGCTTCGGTGGTGTGCATGCCCAGCAGCGCCGCGCGCAATTGTTCCTGCACGGCGGGCGGCACATGGCGCGCCACGGCGGCCGGCGGGATGCTGTGCGGGCCAAGCGCCGCAACCGTGCGCACCCGCGCAACCAGCTCGGGACGGCGCGCGCGCTCCAGATCCAGCACGGTGCTGTCGAGCGCGGCGGCGTCGGCTTCGCCCGCGGCAACCATTTCAAGCGGGCGGATGTGCCCGCCCGAGGCTTGCATGCTTCCGCAGAAGTCGCCAGTTTCGCCCAGCGCCGCCAGGTGCGCGCGCAGCACCGCATAGCCCGAAAACGAGCCCGGGTCGTTGAACAGCCAGCGTGCGCCCCGCAGGTCGGCAAAGCGCCCAAACGGGCTGCCTGCCGGTACCACCACGTCGGAAAAGTAGATCGGCATGCCAGCGTAGCGCGGCGCGGCCATCACCGGCGCGGCCAGGGGCGCCAGGTGGTCGGTTTTTTGCGTGTAGAGCAGGCCACACAGAAAGCCTACGTCGGCCGCGCCGGTGTCGAGCATGTGCTCCTGCTGCTGCCACGGCACGCCTTCCACCAGCCGCGCCGGCAGATTGGCATGCTCGCTCAGATAGCGCGCGACGGCGTGGTGGAGCGGGCGGGCGTTCTCGGCCAGCAGCGAAACAATCGTTAAAGGCTGCATCGTTTCCCCTGATACAGTGCGTATTGGCACAGGCGGCAACAGGTGTGGCACACAGGGCCGCACAACGCGCCTGCCGCGCTGAACGCATTACTTCCCTTTGTGATGCGAAAAATGAATGCTATGCATTGGCGTCGTTGGATGACTTCCGAAAATGATTATGTGCCGAACATGTTTGCCTAGACGCTATGTATCACCGCGTGCTATGGTAGCGCTGGTTAAGAAGTGGTTAATCGGGCGCTCCTGCCTGCCCGCAACGGCTCGTGATGTAGGTGTAATGATTGTTGCCATAACCAAATCGTACGTGCCGCGACATATAGCAGGAGCGACCGCATTAGCTGATGGAAAGAGGAGGAATCGTATGCCAGCACAACGTCCCACAAAACGTTCGAACCGCCGCGTCATTGCTTCAAAAATCATGATTGTGGTGTTTGCACTCGCCGCCATTATCGGCGGCAGCGAAGCGCTCAATCATCGCTCCGAGTCGCTGGTTCAGTTTACAACCTACGCGCTGGTTGAGCTGCCCGACACCTCGGCGCTGGCACGCCAGCCTGCCGTGGTCGTCCCGCAGGTTCAGCCGTCGCGCTAGCGAAAAGGAGTACGTATATGGCACTGCAAACAACTGCGCGAACCACAAAAGGGCGGGCGGCCACGCCGGCGGCCAAGCGCCCAGCCGCGCCGCCAGCAGTCGAACCAATTCCTATCCCGCTTGGTTTCCGCGTCGTCCGGGTAGTCGCCTTCGCCAGCGTAAGCAGCATTCTGCTGCTGGCCACGCTGCCAATGTGGGCACCGTCCGGCCCGTTCCCGGTGCCGTCGCTCACGCCGGCCGGCTACCTGATGCTGGCGCGCATGGGCGGCTTTGTCGCCTACGCCTTGCTGTGGCTGTCGATGGCGCTGGGCATCAGCATCAGCAGCAAGCTGGCGCGCCTGTGGCCGGGCGGCCCGGCGGCCGTCGATGTCCACCAGTATGTCAGCCTGCTGGGCATTGGCTTCACGCTGCTGCATGTGCTCTCGCTGCTTGGGAACGCCGCGCTCGGCTACACCATCGCGTCGGGCTTGCTGCCATTCTCGGGCTCGAGCTACCGCCCGTTCTGGATGGGCCTGGCCGGCAAAACCGGCCTGTACCTGATGCTGGTCGTCGGACTGAGCTTTTTCGTGCGGGCGCGGCTGGGCCACAAACTCTGGCGCGCCATCCACAGCCTGAGCTTTGTGTCGTTCGCGCTCGCGCTTACCCACGGCATGGCCGCCGGCACCGACACAC
>LJCR01000386.1 GCA_001399705.1 Kouleothrix aurantiaca | reverse complement strand
GAATATTCTGATCCACGCGGGCCGGCGGGTGCTGATCGACCACGAGACCATCCACTTCGGCGACCCTGCCTTCGACCCGGGCTTTGCGCTGGCGCACCTGCTCAGCAAGGCGAACCATGTCACTGCGCAGCGCGACGCGCTGCTGGCGGCTACTGTGCGCTTCTGGGAGGCGTACTGCGCCAGCCTGGGCAATATGCCCTGGGCCAATGGGCTGGAAGCGCGCACGGTGCGCCACGCGCTGGGCTGCCTGCTGGCGCGCGTGGCGGGCCGCTCAACCTTAGCCTACCTCACCAGCGCCGAGTGCGAGGATCAGCAATCCGCCGCGCTGGCGATGATCGCCCATACACCTACCACCGTCGCTGAGCTTGTGGAAGAGTTTGGCCGCCTGCTCACCCGCGGGGCATAAGCCAACCACGCGTCTCAGCTTTGTCTCATCTTCTCCTCATCTTCATGCTGGAACAATTGGGTGCCAGAATTCGTTTGATATATCAGAAGCGGTGAATGCTTGCGGCGAGCGCACTGCTTGGACCAAACGCACACTGGAACCTCCAGCCGCCTCCAATATCCCTCCCGGCTGCTCACGCGGCCGTTGCCACACTTCGCCCGGCTGTCTTTTGACAGCCGGGCGCGCTTTTTGCGCCACATCGTATCTGCGAAAAAGCGCTTCTTGCACGTCCATAGTAGTAGAACTCGCAAAACGCCCGGCAAGCTGTGGTATAGTCGCAGATCCAGCGCACAGATGCTGGGCGGCTAGCAACGATACTGATATGGCGAATGTAACGCTTGGCCCCGTGGCGCTGCGCGCCTCGGCGGCGGCCATGATGAAGTGTATGGTGGGCTTGCACAGCTGGCACGCCGCGCAGGGCTTGCACGGCCAGGAATCCGCCGTGACGCTGTATCGCTCGCTGTGCCAGTATGTCATGGGGCGCCCCGATACGCTGGAGCTGAATACCCTCGCCGCCGATATTGTGGTGCGGCTGGGCACACTTCAGCGCGAGCAGCATGCGCACCTGCCCGCGCCCGAAGCCTATGCACAGCGCATCCGCGCGTTTGTGCGCAACCACGACGACCGCGCCCGGCTGGAGCACACCGCCAGCCAGCTCGACGCCTGGCTGCACGGGCTGGCCGCCTCGGCCTATGGGCGGTTGGCCGCGCGCGCGCTGGAGCTGCTGGCCGAGCTGGGAGCAAGCTTGCCCGGCGCGCAACCTTTCCGCGATGCCTATGTGACGATTGCGCCACCCGGGCAGGCCAGCACCGGCCAGTATGTGCCCTGGCTGGCGGCAGTGGCGGTGCAGATCGACACTATTCTGCGCGGCCCATTCCCCGAGCTGGAGTTTGTCGAGACGCTGCTGCACGAGCAGGTCCATGCCGTCATCCACGAGCGCATGGGCGACGGCGGCGAGCACTACCAGCGCCTGCCCTGGCTGAACGAGCTGACCGCGATCACCCTCAGCCAGTACGCGCTGGGCCGCGCCTATGCCGACATGCGAGGCCTGCCCGATCTGGCGAATGTGCCCGGCGCGCTGCGCATTTCGCGCGCGCAGCAGGAGTGGGGCGACCTGGCGAGCGCTGTGCTGCGCGCCACGCGCGAGCCGCTGGTGGGCTGGCGCGCGTGGCAGATCATCTTTGCGCGCGGGGCGTATGCGCGCCGCAACTTCGCACACCGCGAGCTGCTGCCAGCGATTCTGGCCGAAGCCGGCTGGCCCGCGAGCTTCCCGTTCCACTACGGCACACACAGCGTCGATTGCCGCGACGACTGGGTGGGTTAGGCGCAGTTTCTTTCAACAGGCAGCCAGGAACGATTGCCACGAAGACGCGAAGGCACGAAGCCTCCAAGATGCTTCAAATCTTGGAGGCTTCGTGCCTTCGTGACTACCCGAAAAGTATTGGAGCGAGATCTACATCTCGACCTGGCGCGGCATCACCGGCAGCTCGTCCACCCGCAGCGAGGGCGGCAGCGTGCACGTCCACAGCACCGCCTCGGCCACATCGTGTGCCGTCATCAACTGGCGGCGGAATTCTTCGCTGGGGTTGAGCGGGTGAATGTCGGTGTTGATCATGCCGGGGAAGATTGTGGTGACATAGATATTCGCGGGCCGCAGCTCGTGGCCGAGCGCCTGCGAAAGACCCGACAGCGCAAACTTGGCCGCGCAGAACGGCGCGATATTCGCCACGCCCAGCTTGCCCACGCGCGAGCTGATATTCACAATGGTGCCGCTGCGCTGGCGCTTCATGTGTGGGATGGCGGCGCGCGAAGTATAAAACGCGCCCGTCAGGTTGGTATCGATGACGCTGCGGAACTCCTGGTCGCTGAACTGCTCAAGCGGCGCGATCTTCATGATCACACCAGCCGCATTTACCAGGATGTCGATCCGGCCAAACAGGTTGAATGCGCTGTCGACCAGGCGCGCCACCTGCGCAGAGTTGGTCACGTCGGTGGGGATGGCGAGCGCCTGCCCGCCTTCGCCGGCAATCTCGCCAACGAGCCATTCGAGTTTATCGCGCCGGCGCGCCGCCGCCGCCACCAGCGCGCCTTCGCGCGCAAGCAGCCGGGCGGTTTCGTAGCCAACGCCGCTGGACGCGCCTGTGATCACGGCGACACGCCCTTGTAGCTTCATGCAAGCCTCGTTCTAGTGCTACGGTTCGTGGCGCGATTATACCATTCAATCGATCAAGCCCTGCTTGCGGGCGATGTGCGTGGCGTGGGTGCGGTTGGCGGCGTGCAGCTTGTCGAGAATAGCCGAGACATAGTTCTTCACCGTGCCTTCGCTCAGCACAAGCTGCGCGGCGATGGTTTTGTTGTTGAGGCCGGCCGCCAGCAGGCGCAGCACTTCGCGCTCGCGCTCGCTCAGCGCGTCGTCGGGGTGGCTGGCGGGCGCGGCGCGGCGCTGGCCGAACTCGGCAATCATGCGGGCGGCGATGCTGGGCTGGATGATGCTTTCGCCAGCGTGCACACGCCGGATGGTGGCAAGCAGCTCGGCGGCGGGGATGTCTTTCAGCATGTAGCCGCGCGCGCCAGCCTTGATGCCTTCGAACACATACTCATCGTAGTCGAAAGTCGTGAGAATTACGACGCGGGTGGCGGGCAGCTGCTGGCCGAGCTGGGCGGTGGCGGCGACGCCATTCAGCACCGGCATCTGGATATCCATCAGCACAACGTCGGGCCGCAGCGCCAGCGCACGATCGATCGCCTGCTGGCCGTCTTCGGCCTCGCCCACCACCACAAAGCCGTCGTTCAGCTCCAGAATGGTGCGCAGGCCCTGGCGCATCAGCGTCTGGTCTTCGGCGATAAGCACGCGAATCGGTGGGTTTGGCAGGGTCATGGCGTTTCCTCTGGCAATGGCCGGGAAATAAACCGCAAAGGGCGCTGAGGTTTTGGGGTACAGGCTTGCTATACCTCAGCACTCAAAACTTTCAAACCTGCAACATGCCAACTTGCAACCTAACGTTCTTCACCCGCCGGCACGCGCGCCTCGACGATGGTGCCGCCGCCCGCGCATGGCCCGATGTCGAGCGCGCCGCCCAGCTCGGCTATGCGCTCGCGCATGCCTTGCACGCCATAGTGCGCGGGGCGACCCAGGTCGCCGGGCTGCACGCCCACGCCGTCATCGGCCACGCGCAGCCGCCAGCCGCCTGTGTGCGGTTCGAGCAGAAGCTGAACACGTGTCGCGGCAGCGTGGCGCTCGGCATTCGCCAGGGCTTCGCGGGCCACAAACCACAGCGCCTCGCGGGCGGGCGCGGGCAGCCGCGACACACCCGGCGCAAACGTATACTCGACCGGAATGCCGCTGCGCGCCTGCGTTTCGTGGGCAAGCTCGGCCAGCGCGGCGGGCAGATCGTCGTGCGCGTTGGTGGGCGCGCGCAGGTCGGCCAGGGCGCGGCGCAGATCGCCCATGGTGGCGCGAATCAGATCGCGCGTGGCAGCCAACTCGGCATCGCCGCGCGCCTGGTTGCGCGCGTACAGCAGCTGGGCGGCTTCGAGCTTGATGTTCATTGCCACCAGCGCATGGCCGATGCTGTCGTGCATGGCGCGGGCCAGCCGGGC
>LJCR01000385.1 GCA_001399705.1 Kouleothrix aurantiaca | reverse complement strand
CTACTACGGCGAAGAATATGGCCTGAGCATCGACAGCGAATACCGGCATGGCACGCGCGTCACGCTCCTCATCCCCTTGCAACGCGTGCCGGCCTACCGCGGCGCGCTCGCGCTGGGCACGTAGTGCGCGTGGACGCGCAGGGGTTGGGGGTTAGGGGTTGGTGATTGCGATAAGCAACGACGCCTTTCACTGCACTATAGCAGGTTGCAGTCGGCAGGATGCAGTTGCATTTTCCGCGCTCCAACGCGCTTCTTGCCGCGCATGAGTGGTCAATTGTTCCGCAAACCGCTATAAAATCTCGCTTGGAATTGCATCAGGTATGGCGAAATTCGAGATCTGGCAAGGATGCGGGGCGGCAAAACCGTCCCGCATATTTTTGCCCTGCCCAAATTATTGTTTCATTTCCTTGGAGATTTTTGAGCGCAGCGCAAAAATCTCCAAGAATAAATCGGAAAGTACCATGCTGCCGCAGGCGAATGCGAACAGGCGCGGCGCAGGCAAAAAAGGAACGCACCGTCGCAGAATCACTATACAACTGCGTAAACCAACCAGGACAAAACAATGATCAAAAAAAACCTGACACCACAAAAAATCGAACATCGCGCCCACGCAGAGAGCGTAAAAAAGCAGATACTTTCCAAAAGAAACGGCATTGTTTCTGCACGCGCTTTCTCTATAATAGGCAGCATCCCACGTCACCACTGCCATAGCTCGGCCGGCCGCCGGGCACATCGCGCCAAAGGGGGCGCCGCGTGATGAACATGCGCACACTCTGTCGCTGCACCGTCCTGCTGGCTGTGCTGTGCCAATTGTCGGCGTGTGGCTCATCGACGCAGGGCCCCGAGCTGGTTACCGTGACGTCGGGCGCGCACGCCAAGACCTACGACACACTGGTGGTGGGCTTCGCACAGATCGGTGCGGAAAGCGAGTGGCGCAGCGCCAACACGCGCTCGATCCAGGACACCGCGCGCAGCCTGGGCGTCGAGCTGAAGTTCTCGGATGCGCAGCAGGAGCAGGAAAACCAGATCAAGGCCATCCGCTCCTTTATCGCGCAGCGCGTCGATGTGATCGGCATCTCGCCGGTGGTGGAAAGCGGCTGGGACGCGGTTTTCGCCGAGGCGAAAGCGGCGGGCATCCCGCTCATCCTGCTCGATCGCCACGCAAACGTGCCCGACGACCTGTTCAGCGCATTTATCGGCTCGGATTTCGTGCAGGAAGGCGAGCGCGCCTGCAAGGAAGTGGCGCGGCTGCTGAACGACCAGGGCAGGATCGTGGTGCTGGAAGGCACCGACGGCTCGGCCCCAACCATCGACCGGCGCGCTGGTTTTCAGCAGTGTTTGAAGCAACACAATGGGCTGCAGGTCATCGCACAGCAGTCGGGCGAGTTCATCCGGGCGCGCGGCAAAGAGGTGATGAAGGGCTTTCTGCGCGAGCACGGCCCGCAGATCAACGCGCTGTTCGCGCAGAACGACGACATGGCGCTGGGCGCAATCGAGGCGATTGAGGAATACGGCCTGAAGCCCGGCGTCGATATCAAGATCGTATCGGTCGATGCGGTGCGCGCCGCCTTTGAAGCAATGATCGCGGGCAAGCTCAACGTCACGATCGAATGCAACCCGCTGCTCGGCCCGCAATTTTTCGAAACCGCGCTGAAGCTGGCGAATGGCGCGCCCGTCGAAAAATGGGTGAAATCCGAGGAAGACATTTTTCGCCAGGATACGGCCGCCCAGGAGCTACCCACGCGGCAATACTGACGCAGAAATCAGGGGTCAGGAGCCACCTATCTGCGAAACCTGTGCGATCTGCGGATGATGCCTTATTAGAGTCGCCTGGAATCGCGCTAGTTTCAACCCAAACGCGTTCTCGCCTATTTCGTGAAACCACGGCCCAGTGTTCCGCCGAAACGACGCGCTCTGGCGTGCGCCGCGTGCTTTGCCGTGCCCAAAATCGCAAAAAGGAGGTGCGACTAGCGACCACAGATGACAGACGACCGACGACGAGATGTTTTACCGCAAAGAGCGCGAAGGGCGCGAAGGGTTGGGAGTTTGCACGTTGCAGGTTTGTGCAAACTCAACATTCAACATTCAACATTCAAAACTTGCAATCTGCGACCCGCTAACGGAATTCTCTCATCAAGGAGCACCTATGGAGACCCAACGACGTAATCTCGACGCGCAGGCGCGCGAATTTATTGACGCGATGGTGGCGCGCATCCACCCGGTGGTGCGGGCCTACAACGCCGCCCAGTGGGATCTGGCGACCACTGGCGCGCCCGAGCACCGCGACGCGCTGGAGCATTTGGGAGCAGAGCACACCCGCGTCTATACCAGCAACCCGGCCGAGTGGGACGCCATGCAGCAGCTCTACGCCGGGCGCGACGCGCTGGCCGACGCCGGGCTGCGCCGCGAGGTCGAGCTGCTGTACCGCAGCTTTGCCGCCGCGCAGATCGCGCCCGACCAGATCGACCGCATCGCCGCGCTGGAGGCCGGGCTGACCGACCTGTACACGAACTTCCGCGGCACCGTCGACGGCGCGCCAATCGCCAACAACGAGATCACCACCGTGCTGCGCGAATCGGACGATTCGGAGGAGCGGCGCGAAGCCTGGGAGGCCGGCAAGCAGATTGGCGCAGCCGCGCGCGACCCGCTGCTGGAGCTGGTGCGCCTGCGCAATGCCAGCGCCCGCGCGCTTGGCTTCCGCGATTATTACGCCAAATCGCTGGAGCTTCAGGAAGTCGATGAGGGCGAGCTGTTCGCGCTGCTCGACGACCTTGAGGAGCGCACGCGCGAGCCGTTCCGCGCGCTCAAAGCCGAGCTCGATGCCGCGCTCGCGGCGCGCTGCCGCGTGCCGGTGGAGGAGCTGCGGCCCTGGCACTACAGCGACCCTTTCTTTCAGGAAGCGCCCCGCACCGGCGCGGCCGACTTCGACCGCATGTTTGCCGACGAAGACATCGTTGCGCTCGCCACCCGCACCTTCGACGGCATCGGCCTGGAGGTGCGCGACATCCTGGCGCGGTCTGACCTGTTCGAGCGCGAGAACAAGGACCAGCACGCCTTCTGCACGCATATCGACCGGCTGAGCGACGACGTGCGCGTGCTGTGCAATATCCGCCCCGACGCGCGCTGGATGGACACCACGCTGCACGAGCTGGGCCACGCGATCTACGACAAATATCTGGGCGAACAGCTGCCCTACCTGCTGCGCGTGGCGGCGCACATCAACACCACCGAGGCGATTGCGATGCTGATGGGCCGGCAGGCGATTCGGCCCGACTGGCTGGCGCGCGTGCGGGGGCTCAATGAACAGGAAGTGCAGGCCATGGCCGCGCCGGCGCATGCCGAGCAGCGCATCGCCCAGCTTGTGTTCCTGCGCTGGGGCCTGGTGATGGTGCACTTCGAGCGGACGCTCTACGCCAACCCGGATCGCGCCGACCTGAACGCGCTGTGGTGGGAGCTGTCCGAGCGCTTCCAGATGCTCACCCGGCCCGAGGGGCGCGACGAGCCCGACTGGGCGGCGAAGATCCACCTGGCGATTGCGCCAGTCTACTACCACAACTACATCCTGGGCGAACTCACCGCCAGCCAGCTTGGCTCAGCCATCGCCGCGCGCACGCCCGAGCGCCGCCTGGTCGACAGCCGGGCCACTGGCGCATTCCTGCGCGACGAGCTGTTTGCGCTGGGCGCGCAGCTGCCCTGGAACGAAACCCTCGCCCGCGTCACCGGCGAGCGCCTGCACGCACGCTACTTCGTCGAAGAGTTCGTGTAAAAAGATTTTTGTCTGGGCGGACTTGTCTGGGCGGACCTGCGTGTCCGCCCCTATCTATCTTGGCGGATCTGTCAGGGCGGACCTGCGTGTCCGCCCTCAAACCTCAAACCGCCCCACCCGAAACCGCGAAATATCGTGGCGCGTCTGGCCCTGCGTTGCCAGCTCGGCCAGCACCTGCCCAATCGCCACGCCGAACTTAAAGCCGTGCCCCGAGCAGGGCGAGCCGATCAGCACCTGCGGGTGGGCCGGGTGGAAATCGAGCACGAAATCTTCGTCGGGCGTCATAGTGTA
>LJCR01003840.1 GCA_001399705.1 Kouleothrix aurantiaca | reverse complement strand
CGGGTGAGTAGCTCACCACCAGCCCGGTCGTGGCTGTGCCAACCGGCTGGCCATCCGCGCCGAGCGCGGCCACCTGCGCCAGGTACACGCCCGGCGTATCGGCCGGGGCCACGGCGCGGTAGCGGCCCGGCGCGCTCTGCGAGAACTTGAGCGGCGCGCCAATATTGTTGGGCGCGACCAGCGTGCCGCTGAGCGCCCGCTGGTTGAGTGTGCGGCCCTGTTCGTCCTGCGCGCTTAGCTCCAGCGCGGTTTGCCCGCCCGAGCTGCTGGCGCGCAGCGTCAGCGTGCCGGCGTCGGGCGGCGGCAAGAGCATATCGGCCAGCCCGCCCACAAACAGCGGGAATTGGTTCCAGCTCACCCAGTCGCCCCCCCACTGGCCCTTGAAATCGCTGGTCCAGGCCACGGCCCGTCCCAGGCCATACTGCCACTGCGCCAGCAGCGGCTTGTTGTCGGGCGTGACGATGATCGCGCGCGCCGAC
>LJCR01003841.1 GCA_001399705.1 Kouleothrix aurantiaca | reverse complement strand
CACCAGCACCGCCCCGTCCAGCACGCTCAACACGCGCTCGACCTCGGCAATGAAATCGGGGTGGCCGGGCGTGTCGATCCGGTTCACGCTCACGTCGCCGATCGCGAACGACACCACCGCTGCCCTGATCGTGATGCCGCGCTCGCGTTCAAGTGCCATGGTGTCGGTCTGCGTGTTGCCCGCGTCGACGCTGCCGACGCGGCTGATCACGCCGGTGACGAACAGCAGGCGCTCGGTCAGGCTGGTTTTGCCGGCATCGACATGCGCCAGAATGCCCAGGTTCAAATAGCTCATTGGCGCTCCTCTCCGTTCTGCTCGCCGGCCCACAGCGCGCGCATCTCCTCCGAAGCTGCCAGCAATTCGTCCAGCGTGCCTGCGGCCTCCACGCGCCCCTCCTTCAGCACCACAATGCGATCTGCCCGCCGCAGAGCCGCGCGCCGGTGCGATACGGCGAGAACGGATGGGAGATGGGGGATGGG
>LJCR01003838.1 GCA_001399705.1 Kouleothrix aurantiaca | reverse complement strand
CGCACCGCCGGGCCGCGCTGCGCCGCGCCGACCAGATCGTTGGGCTGAAGAATGGGCGGATCGAAGCGCAAGGGACGCTCGACGCGCTGCTGGCAACATGCGCCGAAATGCGCTACCTGTGGGATGGCGAGGCAACCGAGGAGGCCGAGGCTGAGGAAATCGCGGAAGTGGGCGTGTAGTATTCGCGCACGACCATTGCAAGACGGGCACGCAGATTCTCATAATCACCGTGCCCGTCCCGCCGCTATAAACTCGCCGCGTAGCGCACCGCATTGCGGAAGATCACCAGCCCATCGCCCTCGGCGCGGGCGGGCTCGCGTGTCCAGCGCGGGTGCTGATGCGGCAAAATCGCATCTTCGGGGTGTGGCATCAGACCCAGCACATTGCCCTGCGGGTTGCACACCCCCGCGATCGCGTCGTCGGAGCCGTTGGGGTTGGCGGGGTACATTGCTGCGCCGCCGTCCGGGGTGGCGTAGCGC
>LJCR01003843.1 GCA_001399705.1 Kouleothrix aurantiaca | reverse complement strand
GCTGTGTGCGCTGATCCGGGGCGCGTATGCCGCCGGGCAGGCGCGGCCGCGCGCGCTGATTGTGCTGCCAGTGATCAGGGCCTTCTGGGTGAATGTGCACGGCGCGTTTGCGCTGGGCCTGGGCATGCTGGCGGTTGTGGTGGCGGGCGAAACCCTGCGGCGATTACTGCGCCAGGCCGGCGCGCCCGACTGGAGCAGGCTGGCACGCCTGTATCTTGCGGCGGCTGGCACGGTGGCCGCCACGCTGATCAACCCGAGCGGCGCGGGCCTTTTTGGCTATGTGCGCACGCTGCTGGCGAACGGCTCGATTCAATCGCTGGTGAGCGAGTGGCCGCCGCCCGCGCCGCGTGGAATTGCTAACACGGTTTTTTTCTTTTCCATCCTGGCCTTGCTGGCCGCATTTGCGCTTGGCCGCCGCCGCCCAAGCATCACCGACCTGCTGCTGGCGTGCGCGTTTTTGTGGCTGGCCTGGGGCAGCC
>LJCR01000384.1 GCA_001399705.1 Kouleothrix aurantiaca | reverse complement strand
GCTATGGCACCCGGCCGCGCCAGCGCTGCTCGATTGGGAAATGGCTGCGTGGGGCACGCCGCTGCTCGACCTGGCGTGGGTGTGGTGGACGCTGCGCTGGCGCGACCTGCCGGCGGCGCGCTGGCATGGCTTTCTGGAGGCGTATCGCGTGGCTGGTGGCGTGCGGCTGGCGGCTGCCAGGGAAGAGGTGCGGGCGCTGGCGCTCGGGCAGATCGCCGGTTTGCTCGTGCGCAGCCGGGGCCAGCCCGCCGCCTTTGCTGAGTGGCAGCGCCGCGCCGTGTGGTCGCTCGCGCTCGCGTTCCCCGAAGTTTAGGAAGAAAAATCCACAGATTACGCAGATTAAACAGATGGGCGGCCTCATATCTGTGTAATCTGCATAATCTGCGGATAGATGCCTTTTCATACCTCAAATCTGAAGAAACGCTTCTTCGAGCCTTTGTGCTTGAGGCACCAGGAGATTCAAAATCTTCGTGCCTTCGTGTCTTCGTGGTGAAAAAAGGAATGGTTTTTGGTGGCTTTGTACTTGAGGCACCAGGAAATTCAAAATCTTCGTGCCTTCGTGTCTTCGTGGTGAAAAAAGCTACTCCATCTGCGCGCCAAACACCCGCCCAAACGCCGCGATCACGCGCGCTTCAACTTCGGCGCGTGGCGGTGCCGACCCCAGCACGCGCTCCAGCGAGGTCACGCCCCGGTCGGCGATGCCGCAGGGAATGATCTGCTCGAAGAAGCGCAGGTCGGTGTTCACATTTAGCGCAAAGCCGTGCTGCGTCACGCCGCTGGCGCTCAGCTTCACGCCAATCGCGCAGATTTTTGCGCCACCCACCCACACGCCCGTCAGCCCGGCAATGCGCTCGCCAGCGATGCCATAGCCCGCCAGCGCCGCGATGATCGTTTCTTCGAGCATGCGCAGGTAGCGCAGCACATCGCCGCCGTAGCGCGAAAGCTTCAGGATGGGGTAGCCGACGATCTGGCCGGGGCCGTGATAGGTGATGTCGCCGCCGCGATCGGCCTCGACCAGCGCGACGCCCTGCGCGGCCAGCGTTTCGTGCGGCACGAGTAACTGTTCGGGCTTGGGGCGGCTGCCGAAGGTATAGGTGTGCGGGTGCTCCACCAGCATCAGTGTGTCGGCAATTGTGCCGGCCGAGCGCATGCGGCCAAGCTCGCGCTGGCGCGCCCAGGCGGCCGTGTAGTCCATCTGGCCGGCATGGAGCACCGTTACGGCGCGGGTTTCGGTTTCGGTGGGGCTTGTCATGCGGCTAGTATACCACGTGCCAGACGAACGACGAACGACCAATGCGGTTTGGTCGTTCGTCGTTCGTTTATCGGCAATGTATTGCCAGGAATGAAGGTTGGTTAAGCTATGTTTCTGCTTTCTGCCCCCTATCCTCCATCCCCCATTCCCGCGCCGAAAGGCGCACTATGCTTGTGCGGCCAGCACGTCGTCGGGCGCATAGGGGTCGACCAGTGGCGTGTTGGTCGCAGGGTCAGGGTTGTAGCCGCGCTGCGTCAGCAGGGCCGCCACGCGCCGGTTTTCCATCGACGCCATCTCGTTCGCCATCACGCTGGTCGCGATCGCCTGCTCCTCGGGCGAAAGGTCGGCCATCTGCTCGGGCGTCAGATCCTCAAACACGGGCAAGCCCTGCAGCCGCCCGATCATCTGCATGTAGGAGGCAACCTGCTCGGGCGCAAGGAAGCCCGCCAGCATGTTGGCGTAGCGCGTGTAGCCCTCGCTCAGCTCTTCGTCGTGCACGGGCGCAAGCCTGTTCAGGGTCGCGATGAATGGTTCCATTTCAAACCTCCTTGTCTGTTGCTGCTGCCCTGGTAAGCAGAAAGCGCGCCACGACGCCGACCGGGCGCATGGTATACTGCGGCAGTTTTCACGCCAATGGAGAAACCGATGCCTCGATCACTCGCCCGCCTGCGCGCCGCGCTGCCTGTGCTGCTGGTGCTGCTCGCCGCCTGTGGGCCAGGTGCCCAGCAGCCCAGCGCCGCGCCCGCCCCCAGCGCCGTTTCGCCCGCAACTGCTGCGCCACAGCCCAGCGCCGCGCCTAGATCGCGCGCCAGCGAGCGAATATACGTGCCCTTGCTGCACAGCACGTCGAGCGTGAGCGTGTCGTGCGTGTGTGCCAGCAGCTCCAGCCGCTCAATCGTCACCGGGCGTGCCGCGCGCTCGACGGTGATGCCCTCGCGGGCGAGCTCGTGCAGACGGCGGCCCTCATGGTGCAGCGCCGAGTACATGGGCGGCACCTGCTCGATTGGCCCGCGAAACGCGCCCAGCGCCTGTTCAAGCGCGGCCTCGCCCAGCGTTGGTACGGCGCTGCTTGCAAGCGTTTCGCCCTCCGCATCGTCGGTGCTGGTTGTAATGCCCAGGCGCACCTCGGCCAGGTAGCGCTTGCTGGTGGCGTCCTGCACATATTCGATCAGGCGCGTGGCGTTGCCCAGCGCCGTCACCAGCACGCCGGTTGCGGCCGGATCAAGCGTGCCAGCGTGGCCCACACGCTTCTGCCGGGCCACGCGGCGCAGTTGCGCCACCACATCGTGCGAGGTGATGCCAGCAGGCTTGTCGATGATCACAAAGCCGTGAATCACGCGTCACCAGCCATTAGCGCACCAGATCGAGCAGCTTGGGCAGCACTTCGTGCTCGGCCAGCTCGGGGCTCATGTTCAGCGTTGCGCCGGCTGCCTGAGCGTGGCCGCCGCCGCCCCAGTATTTCGCCAGCAGCGCGACATTGATTGGCTGGATCGAGCGCAGGCTGATCTTGGTCGTGCCATCCTGCCGCTCTTTGAACACCACCAGCGCCTTCACACCGGCGACGCGCTGCAGCATTCGCACGACCTCGTCGACGGCCTCGTCCTCCGCGCCGGTTGCGCGCATCATCGAGAGCGTCACGCGTGTCCAGGCAATCGGCCCGTCGCGGCGCATATCGGCAATTGCCTGCCCGATCAGCCCGGCGCTGCTGGCGGGTAGCGCGTAGTACACTTCGCGCACAATCCGCAGCTGGTCGGCGCCGAGGTCGAGCAGTTCGGCTGCCACGCGCAGTGACGTTGCGGTGGTTGCACTCGTCTGGAAGCTCTGCGTGTCGGTGGTGATGCCCATCAGCAGGCAGGTCGCCAGCTCGTTATCAATTCCAATGCCCATCGCCTGAAACAGCTCGAACAGCAGCTCGCAGGTTGAGGCGGCCTCGGGTACGATCAGGTTGACAGCGCCCGCGCCCTCGTTGGTTACGTGGTGGTCGACAATCGCAATGGGCAGCGAAGTGAGTTCGTGGGTGTGCTCGTCGTAGATGCGCCCAACCCGCGCCAGCGTCGCCGTATCGACCATCATCACCAGGTCGACCTCGGGCAGCGCCATGCCGGCGCGGTAGACCTGAATGTGCTCAGCGCCCGGCAGCCAGACTGCGTAGCCCGGCAAGGGCGACGACGCCAGCGGGATTGAGTCCTTGCCGAGTGCGCGCAGCACATGCCACACGCTCAGCAGCGAGCCAATTGCGTCGCCGTCGGGATTGATATGCGTAAGAATGAGAATACGCTTGGCCCGCTCGATCTGCGCCGCCAGCGCTGACGCCGCCAGCATAGGATCGGTGTAAGTTGTCATAATATCATTTGCTCGTTTCGTTGGCTGGCTTATGCAGATGGTACACCGCGTGGCCAGAGCGTTTTTTGACCTGTTTCAGCTTGAGCTTGTGGCGTGTTCCAATACCGGGAATGAGGTGGTTGAGCCCGCTGACAACGACGAACCAGTAGTCGCCGCCCGGACGCAGGTGCGCCAGCGGGCCAAGCATAAATTCTTCCTCAATTGCTTCTTCACCGATTTTAGCAGGGATGTTTGAAACAATCAGGTCGAACGGTTGCTCAGGCGCTTGTTCCAGGCCAACGCTGCCAAGCGCGGTGAGGTTCGGCACCTTGTTGAGCTCGGCGTTGTGGCGCGTGTAGCGCACCGCCAGCAGGTCGCGGTCGATTGAGTAGACCTGCGCGTCGGGGAACAGGCGTGCCAGTACAATGCCAATCACCCCGCAGCCGCAGCCCATGTCGAGAATGGTGCGCGGCGGCGGGACAT
>LJCR01003842.1 GCA_001399705.1 Kouleothrix aurantiaca | reverse complement strand
GCCTGAAGGTCTGGGCGCATCGCGTGGCGGCCAGCGGCGAATCGGCTGGGCTGCCGGGGCGCGTAATTGTGCGCTCCAGCCAGGGCGAGCAGTCGGTTGATATTCCTGCGAACGGGCAGGTTGTGCTGCCGATCGGGGATGGGCGGTTAGACGTTGAAATTGTGCTTGAGAAGTGAGGCGGTCGGCAGTCGGTAGTGAGCAGTTGGCAGTCGGTAGGGTGCTGCAACTTTCAAATCTGCAACTTGCAACCCAAAGCCTTTGCGCCCTTTGTGTTCTTTGCGGTTCATTCTCGTGATTGGCAGTCATCGGTCGTCAGTCGTCTGTCGTCCTTCGTCCACCGTCGTTCGTCGTTCAGTTTGCTAGACGCGATTGCGGGATGGGTGTACCATGGTCAGCACCGAAACCAACACAAGCATAGAAAGCGACAGCCATGATTAGCACGACTGCGCGCAGCGCGCATATGCCGCCCGGCCCGCGTG
>LJCR01003839.1 GCA_001399705.1 Kouleothrix aurantiaca | reverse complement strand
GTTGCGAGCCGCGCTGGCATCAAGCGAATAAGGTGAGTGCAAATTGCGAGGTACGAATATGCCACGCCCCATTATCGCATCTGACATATCTCGTCCGTTGCCAGCCTTTTGGCACAACGGAGGCATGACTGCACGACACTTCATTCGCTCAGGCATTCATTCGGGTTCCAAGGGCGCTAGCCCTTGGCCGGGGTGCTGGGGCGGGAGCCCTAGCGGCCCTGCGGCCTGAGCAAGCTGGCTTGAACCTAGCACTGGCTCGAAAAGAAAAGCATAGCGGCCCTGCGGCCTGAGCAAGCTGGCTTGAACCTAGCACTGGCTCGAAAAAAAGATAGCAGCCCTGCTGCCTGAGTAAGCACGGCGGCGCGGGAACGCAGGCCCGCCCAGACAGCCACGGCCCTGCGGCCCGAGCACCCTACCGTTGCGCCGCCCGCAGCGCCAGCAGCGCCAGCAGCGCCGTGCGCGGCACAACGCTCGAAACC
>LJCR01003837.1 GCA_001399705.1 Kouleothrix aurantiaca | reverse complement strand
ACCTGCGCACGCTGCACGCCGGCGACCGCGTGAACCTGAAGGTGCTGCGCGACGTCGGCGGCGAAGAAGATCTTGCGCTGACGCTCGACCCGTTTCCCGGCGATAGCCGCCGGCCATACCTGGGCGTGTACTACACTGCCCGCGGCGACGAGCCGGCGGACCTGTAGGGATGCATGACTAACACACCTTCGTCGGCGGCCACGCCCGCCACGGCGCTGCGCCGCCCGGGTTTGCTGCTGGCAGTGGCGGCTGGCTTCTGCTGGGCCGGCGCGCTGGCCACGCTCCTGGCCGGCCAGCTCGACCCGGCGCAGCCGCTGTTCGCGCCCATCCGCCTGATCTTCTACGGGCTGGTGCTGGCGGCCAGCGCGCTGACCTTTGTGCCGTTCCAGCGGCGGCTGCGCCTGCCCGGCCTCGCGCTCGAAGGCATGGCCGGCAGCTTCCTGCTGCTCTACGTGCTGGCCTTTGTGCCGCCGCCTAATGC
>LJCR01003836.1 GCA_001399705.1 Kouleothrix aurantiaca | reverse complement strand
GCGTGAGCGCAGCCGCAGCGCTCATGGTGCGGGGCAGCGTGGCAGAAGCGATGTTCATAGTATCTCCAGCTGGGTGGCCGTGGCCGACCCGCGTAGTCGCGCATTCACCTGGGGCGTCAGCGGCTCGCCGCGCAGCAACCCAACCGCACGCGCCAACGCGTTTTCGTGGGTCATCGCGCGCTCGATGCCGGCGTTGGCAATCGGTAGTAGAAATGGAAGCAAGGCGTTATTCAAGGCATGCGCGGCGGTACGCGCCACCGCGCTGGGAATGTTCGGCACCGCGTAGTGCAGCACGCCTTCGGCCAGGAAGGTCGGCTCGCGGTGGGTGGTTGGCCGGCTGGTCGCCACGCAGCCGCCCTGGTTGATCGCCACGTCGATCACGACGCTGCGCGGCTTCATGAGCTTCAGGTGCTCCTGGCGCACCAGGATGGGTGCGCGGTCGCCGGGCTGCTGCCCCGCGCCCACCAGCACCTCCGCGAAG
>LJCR01003835.1 GCA_001399705.1 Kouleothrix aurantiaca | reverse complement strand
GCGCTTCGGGCGATATGCGCGCCGTGTGCTCGGGCTGCTGCATGGCTCACTCCACTAATGAATGAACGGTTCATTCATTAGTGGAGTATAGCGTTTGATCGGCATTCTGTCAATAATTGGATGCTGCGCGATTTGGCGATTGCGCACCCTGTCAACGACAAAGACCCGAAGAATTCAGCCATCAGGCCGCTTCGAGTCTTTGTGTCTTTGTGGCACAGTTCGGCGCTTGCGATTTTACGGCGAAAGCTGCCAGTCGATCGGCGGCTCGCCGTAGCGCTCCAGCGCGGCGTTCACCTTGGAAAAGGGGCGGCTGCCGAAAAAGCCGTTTGCGGCGGAAAGGGGCGAGGGGTGCACCGAGCGGATGATCGTGTGGCGGCGGGTGTCGATCAGCGCCATTTTGCGCTGCGCCGGGCTGCCCCACAGCACGAATACCACCGGCTGCTCGCGCGCGCTCACCAGCTCGATGATGCGGTCGGTCAGC
>LJCR01003833.1 GCA_001399705.1 Kouleothrix aurantiaca | reverse complement strand
GCATACACCCGCGTATCGCGCTCGACCAGCGCGCGTGCCTTTGGCCCAGGCAGCGCCATGGCCTCAGAAATAGTTGTGTTTGTGTCGATTGGTGCAGTCACAGGGGCCTCCTTGCGGCGCGCAAGAACAACGCTGTTCCAGCGCACATACCGATTAAAATGGCTCGTTTTCCTCTCTACAATCGGGTATTGTAGCCGAGGGGCGCAGGGGCGTCAAGGCAGTGGGCGAGTGTAAGCAGTTCCTTTTGGGTAGCAGTACGCGAACGAGCGCAGACGAACGCGGGCGCATAGCCTCGCTACGTTCATCCGCGCTCGTTTCAGCACGCTTTTTATTTCCTGCCTACCGCCCACTGCCATCGGCGTCGGCCAGCGCCTGGAACATATGGCAGTTGAACTTCACCGCCTCGTCGAGGTCGCTCAGGCGGATGTGCTCGTCGGGCGCGTGCATGCCGTTGGCCCAGTAGGTTGGGTTGCCGGGCGCGC
>LJCR01003834.1 GCA_001399705.1 Kouleothrix aurantiaca | reverse complement strand
CCGGTCGGGCGAGCCGATGGCGCGGGCTACCATCTCCGCCGAGCGCGGCTCGACGGTCTGGTCGCGGCGGCCTTGCATGATCAGCGCGGGCACGCGCACGCGCGGCAGCTCGCGGCTGGTGGCGCGTTGCAGCCGCGCCAGCTCGTAGAGCGAGCCGACCGGCACCTTCGCCTCGCGCCGGATGGCAGCCACAACCTCAGGGTCGTCGAGCTGCGCCTCGGGGGCGCGCTCCAGCACCGCCGCGCGCACGGCCGGGTCGGCAAAATTCGCGCGCGCCAGCGGGTAGTACCACGGCATCACATGCTTGAGCAGGCCGGTGATCTGCAGCAGGTTGCCGCCCCGCAGCCGCAGCGCCGGCGACAGCACAATAACGCCAGCAGCCGCCTCGCGCGCGGCCATGCGCAGCGCCAGCAGCCCGCCCGCCGAGAAGCCACAGATAAAGATCTGCTCGCAGGCGGCGCGCAGCCGCCTGCGAGCAGATC
>LJCR01003832.1 GCA_001399705.1 Kouleothrix aurantiaca | reverse complement strand
GAAGAAAGTCTTGCTATGGCGGGGTAGTGCAGCTCGTTTGCCATTGCCAGTATCAGAGAACCGACGCTGGTAGGACATAGCTGACGGTAACTGTTTTGGAAAGAGGGCGTATTGTATTTCAAAGAAGACGCTGTATCCTAGTCATCTCGGCCGCATACGTTTCGCTTTTCTGACTTCGAATCCAAGCTGTCGTATTTTTGCGCCAAAATGGCCCGGAATAGGCAGAATATGACATTGTTTCCAAATACTTGGTAAAAGCTGAAACTTTTGTCACCGGGATAAGTGGCGTGTTTATCACACCGTGCGTATAGCAGACCTATATGGCAATGTGGCGCTGCTAATTTTTGCTCCATGCGTAAGGCCCATCGGTCTACACCATCCGATGCGGCTGTTGTGATACATCGTAAAGCAGTGCCAATGCACGTTGGAATCACCATCATGGGATAGCTTCGTAGTTTGGCCTACCTACACAATCACAATGGC
>LJCR01003828.1 GCA_001399705.1 Kouleothrix aurantiaca | reverse complement strand
GGATATACTACCAAGAAGCATTCCGAGATGCAGAGTTGCAATCTTGGTACGATGTAGCACACCTTCAATAAATGCAAAGACAGAACGCACGTATGCTCTCCGGTGTATCTGGCTGTCATTAACCTGAATAACTTCAAAATGTTCTTTACAATCTTGACCTAAAATTTGGATCATCTCACGAATTCCTTCCAAGCTCGCCGAAAAATCTAATAAAATATTGCTAGTATCCATTCATACATCTGCCCTTCTTGAAATCATTTTGCAAAGTGGCCCAACGGGTTGCGCTTTAGCGGCGCCGCCACGGATAAATGGCAAAGTCATTGTAGCAGATACGGGCGCTGAAAAATGCACGATCTCGCTCGACGCGAAGCGGCGTCCGCTGCAAGCGCGTGTTAGCCGCTACAGTGCACCATCCTCGCTACGCCCTCAAGAAATCGCGAACTGCTTGTAGTGTATCTGGATGATTCATTATCAATGTATGGC
>LJCR01003831.1 GCA_001399705.1 Kouleothrix aurantiaca | reverse complement strand
CATCCAGCGCTGGGCAAATCGCCGCCGCGCTGGATGCGCCCGCCGCAGAGCGCCCGCAGCTGCTCGGGCAGATCTACCTCGGGGCACGGCTCTACGCCCTTGCCGAGGCGCAGTTCGCCGCCGTTGACCCGCGTGGCCCGAATGCGCTGGCGGCGGCGGCCTATGCCGCCTACACGCGCTGGAGCGCCGGCGATCGCGCCGAAGGGCTGCGCCGCCTTGAGTCGCTGGCCGCCAGCAACCCCGCCGAGCCGCGTGCCCGCGCGCTGCTGGCCCTGGCCCTGCTCAACAACCGCGACGACGAAGCCGCCCGGCGCGGGCTGGCGGCAGTGCGCGAGCTGGCCCCGCGCTCGCCCGACACGCACCTTGCCTGGGGACAGTGGTATGTCGCCCAGCACGACTATGTTGCCGCCGCCGACGCCTACCAGCAGGCGCTGCGCGACGCCCCCGCCGCGCAGCGCGGCAGCTACGCGCCGGCCCCGGCGC
>LJCR01000383.1 GCA_001399705.1 Kouleothrix aurantiaca | reverse complement strand
CGTCGCCAATGCAGTGGATTATTTGGGCCGACGATCGCGCCTTCTGGACGGCCAACGCGGGCCTCTCCTGGACGGAGATCAAGCTGCCGCACAGCGGTCAGAGCATCCTTGACGGCGGCTACGAGGTGCGGACGGTGTGTTTCACCGGCAAGGGCGCGAACTGGATCATCCAGATGTGGGCGCACAGCGCGTTCGGCGCCGGCCGCAGCGCTCAGAGCTATATCGCGAGTGGCAATGGCCCCACCAATCTGAAGCAGCTGGTGTACGGCGCGGGCATGAATGGCGTGCCGCCGGTGGCGCCCACCACGGCAACCGGCTTCATCTACTGCAACGTACTGCGCACTGGCATGAACGGCGAGGTCTACGGCTACGGCAGCGACGTGGAGCCGGGCTCAAGTGCCTTCAACCTGGATCTGCAGCCCATCCAGCCCAACCGCCAGATCGTGATGACCGCCACGCTCGACCCGATCGTGGTCGGCGCAACGGATTTTATGCCCTGGGATACGCTCTCGGCCACCACGCGCGAGATGCTCGGCATTGATATGAGCAACCTGGGCTACGCCGAGAACTACGCCAACACCATGCCTGCGCCGTTCGTGAGCGGTGGCGGCAGCGTGGTCAGCCTCGACAGCGGGATCTTCTGCGGCAACCGCCAGGGGATTGCGCAGATCCTGGACTTCCGCACCACGCCGATGGTGCAGATCGTCGCCGGCGGCGATAACCCGGTGGGGACGATCGTGCGCGGCCGGCGGCGGCTGGCCTGCGCCGCGCGCGGCGCGGGCACGACCAACAGCCATGTGATTTACAGCTACAACGGCGAGAGCTGGACCAGCGTACCCGTGCCCGATGTGTTTATCGATGCCAACAACGGCAACGCTGTGAACGGCCTGGCCGATGTGCTGGGGGTAGTGGAGCCATGAGTAATAGCACTACCGAGCTCGCGCTACGCAAGCTGGTCAAGGCCCTCCGGACGCGCGCGCAAACCGATGCCGTGAGCGCGGCGAGTGGGGCGGTCAGCCACCTGGAGAACAGTATCGACGACAGCGTGGCCGCGCACGCCGCGCAGACCCAGCATGTCCACGGCGTCGGCGACTACTACGTGGCCAAGAGCAGCAGCCCGACCCAATTTCCCAATTGGGCCGACATCCAGAATAAGCCCGACTTCCTGGCCGATCCCATTAGCACTGAGCCGGACGACGATGAGCACCTGACACCGTTCATCGACTTCGCCTGGCTGCCCGTCGCCGACTCCGGCGAGACCGCGAGCGACAAGCTCGTGCGCGCGGATGACCCGCGCCTCTCCGACCGGCCGCAGACGATGAACACCGCCGAGCCGATCGGGGCCGGCCTGTACGTGTGTGTGTTCGACGATGGCGGGGTTGCGCGCATCACGGCCGCGCACGCGAACGACACCAATCACGCCGCAATGGCCTTCATCATCGACTCGGTGGGCTACCACGAGGATGCCGATGCCTACTTCGACGGCGTGAACGCCATCGCGCAGCTCACCACCACGCCGGCCGCCGCCGACGTGGGCAAGACCGTGTTTCTCTCGACGACGCCCGGCTATGTCAGCCTGACGCCGCCGAGCGACCCTGGCCAGCTGCTGCAGCCCGTCGGCCGCATCATCAAAGTCGTCAGCGGCACCACGGTCGAAGTGCTGACCGTGTTTGAAACCCAATTCTATCTGTAGGAGAACACCGTGCCGAATACGTATCTCGACATCGACACCACCACCGGCCGGCTGACGCGCAAGAGCGCCAGCGATAGCTCGACCGGATCTCCGGATGCCGGCAAAGTGGTGGCGCTGGCCTCAAACGGCAAGATCGACCCAACCATGATCGACAGCACCGCGCTGGGCGGCGGCGGCGACGCGATTGTCTGCACCGAGGCGCTGACGGCGGGCGATTGGGTCAATATCTACCTCTCCGGCGGGGTGCGCAAGTGCCGCAAGGCGCTGGCACAAGACGCAACCAAGCCGGCGCACGGCTTTGTGACCGCGTCGTACACCAGCGGCGCGACGGCCACGGTCTATCGTTCGGGCACCAACACCAAAGTGCCGCTGACCGGCTTCACCGCGTCGGATATCGGCGCGGCGCTGTTCCTGTCGGCGACCACATCGGGCGGCAGCACCAAAACCCCGCCGAGCACATCCGGGCAGCTGCTGCAGCGCATCGGCTACATCTCGGATGTGAACAGCCTGGTCGAAGTCCAGCTGGACTTCGGCTACGAGATTATCCTGTAAGGAGCGAAGCCAATGGCATCGCCTGACACCATCACACAGATCGATGCGGCGCTGCACGCCATACGGGCGCGGCTGCGCGCGCTGGAGGGCCGCAGCGGCGGCACTGGCGGCGCATCAAGCACCATGCGCCTCTCGGACGCCACACCGCAGAGGAACAACGGGAGTGGTAGCCCGGGCGACGATCAGGCCGCTGCGCGTGGCGACCACGTTCACCCGGCCGTCCAGTGGGCCGACGTGCAGGGCAAGCCGGATATTTCGGGCGAGGATAAGACCTACCGGTATGTGCAGGCCCTTTCCGTCGATACCTGGGTGATCAATCACGGCCTGGGCAAGCGCCCCACGGTGGCGGTGGTCGACACCAGCGGCTCCGTGATTGTCGGGGACGTGCGCTACACCGGGCTGAATACGCTCACGATTACCTTTAGCGCCGCGGTAAGCGGCGAAGCCTACTGCAACTGAGGCAGCGAAACAATTGAGCACAGGCAGCGAATACGCGCCGACGACCGTGGAGGTTGTCGGCGCGTGTTCATTACAGAGGGCAAGACACACATGAAGTTCCTCACCAATATCGACCTGGTGAATAACCAGATTCTGAACGTGGTCATCCAGGTGCTCCCGAGCGCGCCATCGTCGCCACCTGCCGGGCGCTTCTACTTCGATAGCTCGATCTCCAAGCTGCGCTACTACAACGGCGTCGCGTGGATCGACCTGTCGAGCAGCTCCAGCGATGCCGCGCTGCTCGAAGGGCACGCGGGCAGCTACTACCTGGATCGCACCAATCACACCGGCACGCAGGCGGCCGCCACTGTCAGCGACTTCGCGGCGGCCACCGCCGCGGCGATCGCCGCAGGCGATGTGGCGCTGGGCAGCCACAAGCTGACGGGTGTGGCCGACCCGACCAATCCGCAGGACGCGGCCACGAAAGCCTACGTCGATGCGCAGAGCCAGGGCCTCGACCTCAAGGCCTCGGTGCGCGCGGCGACAACGGGCGACATCACGCTGTCGGGCGAGCAGACCATCGACGGCGTGGCGGTGATAGCGGGCGATCGCGTGCTGGCGAAAGACCAGACCAGCCCCGAAGAGAACGGCATCTACGTCGTCGCGGCCGGAGCATGGAGCCGAGCGACAGACGCGAACAGCAGCGCCAAGGTCACCGCAGGCATGTATACCTTCGTCGAGGAGGGCACCATCAACGCGGATACCGGCTGGGTGCTGATTGTCGACGGGCCAATTTCGCTCGGCGTCACCGAATTGGCGTTCACGCAGTTCACCGGCGCCGGCAACATCACGGCCGGGACAGGCCTAACCAAAACCGGCAGCGTGATTGCACTCGATACCGCGGGCGGCTATGGCGTGCGCAAGGCCCAGGCAGATGTCGGCGACAACAGCTCGACCGCGCTGAGCCTTACACACAACCTGAGCACGCGGGATGTGGCCGTCCAGGTCTACAACAAGACCAGCCCCTATGAAACCGTGTTCTGCGATGTGGAGCGACACCACGAGCGCGCTCACGCTGCGCTTTGCGACCGCGCCAGGCACCGCACAGTATCGCGTCGTCGTGCTGGGGTAAACCACTATGGCCATTGATTTCAAAACCGGTCTCACCATCAGCGGCGTTGCCGTGCAGCCGGGCTACCCGGCGATTGCAGGGCTCACGCCTGGTCATGTGCTGCGCGCCACCGAGAGCGCGGCGATTGGATTCGGAGCGATCGAGGCCGGCGATCTCCCAACCACCCTGGCCTACAAGAACGCCGATAATCAATTCTCGGTTGCGCAGGGCTTCGGCGCGGCCGTGAGCGGCACCGCCGAGCGG
>LJCR01003829.1 GCA_001399705.1 Kouleothrix aurantiaca | reverse complement strand
GGCGGTGTTATTCAGCAGCGCGCCGTCCTTGGCGGTGCTGCTGCTCGGCACGCGCGCCGAGATCACAATCGTGCGCTGCTCGCCGGGCGGGATGCTGGCGTAGCTTGCTGTCACGCGGTTGCCGCTCGCCGCCGCGCCGCTCACGTTCGTGATCTGCAGGCGGCTGTCGAGCGTGTCGGTGATTGCCGCGCTATAGATCGTCGCGTTGATTGGCGCGGGCGGCAGCGTGAGCGTGTAGACAATTGGCGTGCCAACGGTCAGCTCGTCGCCGCTGACAAGCGCACTTTTCTGCAGCGCCGCCGCTGGCGTGGCGAGGCCCAGCGTCACCAGCGGGCCGCGGTAGCTGCGCTCGTCGCTCTGGCCGTCGCCGTTGCTGTCGGGCGGCGTGCCCGCGCGCGATGAGTAGGTTACTGCGGCCTGGTTGGAAAGGTTCAGGCCGGCGGCGATTGCCGGGTCGACGGCCTGAACCTTTCCAACCAGGCC
>LJCR01003830.1 GCA_001399705.1 Kouleothrix aurantiaca | reverse complement strand
CGGTCACGCGCGGCAACACCGCTGGCGACCGCAGCGTTGGCGTGGACATTGGCGGCCTGCCCAGCGGCGGCAGCGCCACCGTCACCTTCCAGGTCGTGGTGAACGACCCGCTGCCCGAAACAGTCAAGCAGGTGGCCAACCAGGCGCTGATCAGCGGCAACTTCCCGACCGTGCCCTCCGACGACCCGGCCACGCCGCCGACTGGCGACCCAACCATCACGCCGCTGGTGCGCGCGCCGCGCCTGAGCGCCAGCAAAGTCGATATTCTCGACACTGATGCGGATGGCAATGGCGTGGCCTCGCCCGGCGACACCCTGCTCTACCAGATCACGCTGCGCAACACCGGCAGCGCCAGCGCCACGGGCGTGCTCTTCACCGACGCGCCCGACGTGCGGGCGATTATTTCCGGCACGCTCACCACCACGCAAACCAACGTCATTCTGGTGAATGGCAGCGTGCAAAGCAGCCAGGGCACGATAGCTA
>LJCR01003826.1 GCA_001399705.1 Kouleothrix aurantiaca | reverse complement strand
GTCGTGTCATCCATAATTGTCCTCTGACGGGCAAGCGCCGATTTGATGGTATGATACGCGGCGTGCACAAACCGGGCTATTCTAGCATAGCGCCCGCGCATTGACAAAGGCGGGCCGCCTATGAAAGCTTCCCGATGAAGAATTCTGAACATTCCTCTTTGTTTTCGGTTGGCCCGGCGGCAGAAGGCGAGCCGCTGCTGGCCGCCGTCGAGCGCGCGCTGGCCGATCGCGCCTCGCCGCTCGACGCGCTGCCGACGCTGACGAACGTGGCGCTGGGCGACCCGTACCTGGCCCAGCAGCTGGCCGATCTGCACGCGCAGTATCCCATGCGCCCGCCGCCATCGCGTGGCCTGATCGCGCGGCTGCGCACCCGCCTGGCATGGTGGCTGCTCGGCCCCGAGCTGGCGCAGCTCAATGCCACACACGCCACGCTGGTGCGCCTCGCCGACAGCCTGGTGGTGCAGCTCGACGAGGAGCGCAGCGC
>LJCR01003821.1 GCA_001399705.1 Kouleothrix aurantiaca | reverse complement strand
ACCGAGTGCTGGCGAGCTTCCCAGCCGGTTTGCAGCGCAGCGCCAGCAAGCGCCTGAAGAAAATGGGCGTGGATGTGCTGCTGAACACTGCCGTCGCTACGGTCGATGCCGACGCCGTGCATTTTAAGAATGGCGAATCACTCGCCGCCAGCACGGTTGTGTGGGCTGCAGGTGTGCGCGCCGCCGCCCTCGCCGACGCGCTCAGCGTGGCACAGGGGCGCAGCGCCCGCGTGAAGGTACTGCCCACGCTCAACCTGGCCGAGCGCCCGGAGGTGTTTGTGGTGGGCGATATGGCCTACCTGGAAACCTACAAGGACGGCCAGGCCTACCCGATGGTGGCGCAGGTGGCGATGCAGCAGGGCCGGCAGGCCGGGCGCAACATCCTCGCGCTGATCGGCAAAACCGAGCCGCGCGAATTCCGCTACTTCGACAAGGGGCAGATGGCGACGATCGGGCGGCGCGCTGCGGTGTTCGACGCCTTTGG
>LJCR01003825.1 GCA_001399705.1 Kouleothrix aurantiaca | reverse complement strand
ATCCAGCGCACCCACGAGCAAAGCGAGCAGGCGGTGAGCCTGTGGCGCGGCGCGCTGGCGCGGCGCTGGGAATGCGAAGTGAGCGGGCGGCGGCTGTACAAGCGCATCCTGCGCAAAATGGTCGATTTTTATGGGAGCGAGCATGCGCCCGAAGTGCAGCTTCTGTCGCGCAGCGGCGCCGAGGCGAATAGCTCCCCTTCCGAGCTGCTAGCCGATCTGCGTCGCCTGCACGCCGCGCTCGATGTTGGCAGCGCGCCGTTCTACGATTTCCGGCTGCAGGCCCAGATTGAACAGGAATGCGCGGCCTTGCAGCAGGCCATCGCCGAAACCAACACCCACGAGAACGAGCGCCGCAACGCCGTGCTCGACCACCGCATGGCGCGCGAGGCCTACCGCCGGCTGCGCTCGGAAACGCTGCGCCGCCTGCAAATGCACTATGGCGACCAGTTCGCCAGCACGGTTGGCGATTTGTTCAGCGAAGAAT
>LJCR01003822.1 GCA_001399705.1 Kouleothrix aurantiaca | reverse complement strand
CGGCTCGGCCGTCACGCGGCCCAGCGCATCGGGCAGGCTGACCGTCTCGGCGGGCAGCGCGGCCACGCCGCCGGCGCGCTCAAGCGCGGCGCGAAAGCGCGCGTGCGCCTCGTCGAGCGCAAGATCTTCGAGGTAGTAGCGTCGAGGCATTGTATCTCCCGAGGAGTCAGGAGTCAGGATTCAGAAGCCAGAATGCTTCACCAATTCTGACTCCTGACTTCTGACTCCTGACTCCTAAAACACGCGCACATTCACCATTGCGTCGGCGTACAGGCCCGCCAGATCGAGCGGCACGCGCAGCAGGCCGTCGGCGTGCGCCATGGTGTAGATCAGGTTCGATTTGCCGAATACCGGCTCGGCCCACAGCGCGCCGTCGCGTTCGACCAGCCGCACCGGCACAAAATCCTCGCGGCCGGTGCGCGATGCGACATTGCGTGCAAGCCGCGCGCTGATGCTGCCGTGGTGCGGGGCGGGTGCCGCGCCC
>LJCR01003827.1 GCA_001399705.1 Kouleothrix aurantiaca | reverse complement strand
CCGCCAGCACATCTTCGGCGGGCACCAGGCGGCGAAAGAACAGGTAACCCTGCTCATCCATCTGCGCGCGCAGCGACGCGGGGCTGGCGAGCGGGTTGCTTTCGGCGAAGGGGCGCAGTGCCTCGGCGGGCGGCGCGTGAACCTGACTCATCGGTGAGCTCCTTTCTCGTGCGGGTGCGTGCGCGTATGATAGCACGGTGGCGCGCGTTTCACGAAGATACCCAACATAACCCGGCTGGTGTGCTGAGCCTTGCCAGGCCGCACCCTTCGATACGGCCTTGCGGCCTACTCAGTATGCGGCTATTGCGCTACGCGAAAAGAAGAACATGCAACCTGCCACCTGCAACCTGCCGACTGCCCACTGCCCACTTGCCACCTGCCACCTGCAACTCGCCACCTGCCCACTGCACACTGCCACCTGCCCACTGCCACCTGCCCACTGCCACCTGCCCACTGAACACTGCCCACTGCCCACTGCCCACTG
>LJCR01003824.1 GCA_001399705.1 Kouleothrix aurantiaca | reverse complement strand
ACTGTGCAGCGCGCGGGGCTGGCCGCGCTTGTGGCGGAGGCAGCCGGCCAGGGCAGCATCCCAATCGCGCCCGGCAGCAGCGCCATGCGCGACGGCCGGCCCGGCCCGGCCAAATTTTCGCACGGCCCGCTGCTCGCCGGCGCACCGATGCTCGCCAACCCGCCCGACGCCATCGATCTGATCCTGGCCTGCGCGCGCGCCGAGCAGCCGCTCACGATCATTGCGCTGGGGCCGCTCACCAACCTCGCCGCCGCGCTGGACCGCGACCCGGCGCTGGCGCGGCGCGCGCGCGTGGTGGCAATGGCTGGCACGCTCGGCCCGCCCTACCCGGATTGGAACCTGCGCTGCGACCCGGCGGCGGCGCGGCGCGTGCTCGCCTCGGGCATGCCGATCACCATGATTGGCATGCATGTTACGCTCCGTACCAAAATGCGCGCCGCCCAGCTGCACAGCCTGTTCGCCAGCCGCGACCCGCTGGCCCGGC
>LJCR01003823.1 GCA_001399705.1 Kouleothrix aurantiaca | reverse complement strand
GCTGCTGCTCGATTTCGGGCAGCCCGCGCGCGTGGTGGGCGTGATGGAACAGCCGGCCTGTTTGATCCACACATGGGACGCCGCGGCCGGCCTGCTCAGCAGTGTCAGCCAGATCGGCCCGCACGCCGCGCCGGTGACGCTGCACGATGGCGAGGGCTGGCAGTAGGAAAGTTACAGGTTCGCAGGTTTGCAGGTTTTACGCTCACCCTGTCACCCTGCCATCCGCGAACCGAGTATAATAGCGCAGCGCCGCGCCTGCGGCAGCCCAGGAGATAATGCGATGGCGACCAACCCCGCGCTGGAGCGCATGGGCTATGCACCCGACGACCGCCTGCTGATCTTTCACGCCGACGATATTGGCATGTGCCAGTCCACCCTGCCCGCGCTGGCGAATATGCTTGAGTTTGGGCTGGTGTCGTCGGCGGCGACGATGGTGCCTTGCCCGTGGTTTCCCGCCGCTGCCGAGTTCTGCCGCGCCCACCCC
>LJCR01003819.1 GCA_001399705.1 Kouleothrix aurantiaca | reverse complement strand
CGTAGGCTGCGGGCAAGCCCTTGAGCACCGTCAGCAGGCCAACGAGGTGGCCGATCAGGCGGCCCGACTTGCCGCGCAGCAGCTCGAACGAGTCGGGGTTTTTCTTCTGCGGCATCAGGCTCGAACCGGTTGAGTAGGCGTCGTCCAGTGTCACAAAGCCGAACTCGCTGGTGCTGTAGATAATGATGTCTTCAGCGAGGCGGCTGAGGTGCGTGCCGATCATGGCCGCGCAGAACAGGAACTCGGCCACGAAATCGCGGTCGCTGACGGCGTCGAGGCTGTTGGGCGAGGGCTCGCGCATGCCCAGCTCGGCGGCCAGCGCCGCGCGGTCGATGCGCAGAGGCGTGCCGGCCAGCGCGCCCGAGCCAAGCGGCAGCACGGCGGTGCGCGCGGCGCAATCGGCCAGGCGGGCGCGGTCGCGTTCGAGCGGCCAGAAGTGCGACAGCAGCCAGTGCGCCAGCAGGATGGGCTGGGCGCGCTGCATG
>LJCR01000382.1 GCA_001399705.1 Kouleothrix aurantiaca | reverse complement strand
TTGAACGAGTCGAGTGCGCGGGCCTGGGCGTCGGCAAAGCGTTCGAGCGCGGCGGCAGGGCTGGCGTCGGCGGTGGCGGGTTCGGGCGCGGCCGGAAGATAGCGAACGGCGCGCCCGATTGCGATGCCGGGCGCGCCGCCGGCCCCATGCAGCTGGGTTGGCATTGCGGGTACCTCGCTGGATAGGTTTGTGGGGCGCTATTCTTCGCCGAAATTATCGGCAACCATCTGCGTCAGCGCCTCAATCGCGGCCTGCTCGTCGTCGCCATCGGCACGCAAACGCACCTGGTGGCCCTGCAGCACGCCCATCTGCAGCAGGTTGAACGGGCTGACCGGCAGCTCTTTGCCGCCCTCGCGGCTCAGGTTCTGGATGGTAATTTTGCTTTTGAACTCGCGCGTTTTCTTGTAGAACATGGCTGCTGGCCGCGCATGGAGCCCGACCGCGTTGGTAATTGTCAGGGTTGCCTCGGTCATGGTGGGGTTCCTTCGCATGAATTGGGCGAGTGCGATTGCGCGGACTCATTCTGAGGCGTTTTTCCACTGCCAATGGAGCCACAGATTACACAGATGCTTTGGTGCCTGGCAAGCGTTGTGTATGCGCACCTTTCGATACGCGCTTCGCGCACTCAGGATGCGCTTCTCGATGTGCGCCATTTGCTAGATTTTGTAGGATCCGTTCGGACGCCCAATAAAATCTGTGCAATCTGCGTAATCTGTGGATTACCTGATCTTGAAATTCCCTAGTGTATGAGCAAAAGGCGATCAGGAAGTCAGGAAAGAGTTTCTGCACTGCTATCGCCAAACCCTATTCCCTATCCCCTAAACCCCGCGCTGAAAGCGCACTAGCTGTGGATTTTGACCATCTCGCGCGCCTGAAGCGCGGCGGCGGCAGTTTCGTCCAGGCTGGCCTCGGCGGCGGCCTCGAGCGCGGCCAGGTAGGCTCCCTCCACCAGTGGCGCGTCGCTGATACGCACCTTTGCGTCGGCCCCAAGCGCCTCGATCGCCATCTCCACGCTCAGCACGGCGCTGCCCAGATCCACCAGGACAAGCGTGCCATCGGGCGATGCGATCTGTTCCAGCGCCTGCTGGATGCGGCCAATGCTGGTGCCGAGCGCGCCATCGTCGGTGCCGCCGGCATCCATGATCTGGACGCCCGCGCCCGCGACCTGGCTGGTGAATTCCCGAACTCCGGCGGCGAGCTGCGCGCTGTGCGAAACGATAAGCAGGCTGACCATCGCACGCCTCATTCCGATTGCAGATTGTCGATTGCAGATTGCCGACTGAGCGCCGATCTGCAATCGACAATCTGCAACCTGCAAATCCTACTCTACCCAGTCGAACGTGCGCGTGACCGCTTTCTTCCACATCTTGTACTGCTCGTCGCGGGCAGTCTCGTCCATCTTCGGCTCCCAGGTGTGGTCGACCTGCCAGTTCTGGCGCAGGTCATCCAGGTTGGCCCAGAAGCCAGTGGCCAGGCCGGCGGCGTAGGCCGCGCCAAGGGCGGTGGTTTCGGCCACCACCGGGCGAATGACCGGCACGCCCAGCACGTCGCTCTGGAACTGCATCAGGGTGTTGTTGAAAACCATGCCGCCGTCGACTTTGAGCGCCTTCAGCGTCACGCCCGAGTCCTTCTCCATGGCGTCGAGCACTTCGCGCGTCTGCCACGCCGTCGCTTCCAGCACGGCGCGGGCGATGTGGCCGCGGTTGACGTAGCGCGTCAGGCCGACGATCGCGCCGCGTGCGCTCGACTTCCAGTAGGGCGCGAACAGGCCCGAGAAGGCCGGCACGAAGTAGATGCCGCCGTTGTCCTGCACGGTGCCGGCCAGCGCCTCGACCTCGGCGCTGTTCGAGATCATGCCCAGGTTGTCGCGCAGCCACTGCACCAGCGCGCCAGTGATGGCGATCGAGCCTTCCAGCGCGTAGACTGGCTTGGCGTCGCCCATCTTGTAGCACAGTGTGGTGAGCAGGCCGCTCTTCGAGGGCACCATCTCTTCGCCGGTGTTCAGGATCATGAAGCAGCCGGTGCCGTAGGTGTTCTTGGCCTCGCCGACGCCGAAGCAGGTCTGGCCGACGGTGGCGGCCTGCTGGTCGCCCAGGATGCCGGCCACGGGCACGCCGGCCAGCGCGCCGACCGCTTCGCCGTAGACCTCGCTGCACGAGTGGATCTCGGGCAGCATCGAGCGCGGGATGCCCATGATCTTCATGATCTCTTCGTCCCAGTCGAGGGTCTTGAGATCCATCAGCATGGTGCGGCTGGCGTTGGTCACGTCGGTGTAGTGCTTGCCGCCGTTCACGCCGCCGGTCAGGTTCCACAGCACCCAGGTGTCGATATTGCCAAACACCGCGTCGCCACGGTCGGCGGCTGCGCGCGCGCCATCGACATTGTCGAGGATCCACTTCACCTTCGGGCCGGAGAAGTAGGTCGCCAGCGGCAGGCCGACTTTCTCGCGGAAGCGATCCTGGCCGCCATCCTTGGCGAACTCGTTGATGATCGTGTCGGTGCGGGTGTCCTGCCAGACAATTGCGTTATACAGCGGCTTGCCGGTGGTTTTGTCCCACACCACGGCGGTTTCGCGCTGGTTGGTGATGCCGACGGCGGCGATGTCCTTCGGGTCGATATTGCCCTTGGACAGCGCGCCACGGATCACGCTCTGCGTGCGCTCCCAGATCTCCATCGGGTCGTGCTCGACCCAGCCGGGCTTGGGGAAGATCTGCTCGTGCTCTTTCTGGTCGAAGCATACGACGCGGCCCTCATGGTCGAAGACCATAAAGCGCGTGCTGGTGGTTCCCTGGTCGATAGCGGCGGCATACTTTGCCATGAGTGTGACCTCCTTGTCTGCCCAAGTGTTAAGTTTTGAGTTTTAAGTTTTGAATTGAATATGAGAACATTCAACACTCAACACTCAACACTTAGAACTTATTCCTCAATGCCTTCGATTGTCTCCAGCATAACCTGGGCCATGTAAAATGCCGAGGTCGCGCCGGGATCCTGGTGGCCGATGCTGCGCTGGCCGAGGTACGATGCGCGGCCCTTGGTTGCCAGCATGGGGATGGTGGCCTTCATGCCGGCCTCGACGGCAGCGACCGAGCGGCGCATGGCGGCGTGGAAATCCTCGCCACTGGCCTGAGCCTCCTTCAGCACATCGATGCCCGGCGCAATTGCGTCGATCATGGTTTTTTCGCCGCGCTGCGCCTTGCCGCGCGCCTGGATGCCTTCCAGCGCGGCCTCCAGCGCGGCCACCACCTCGGCGGGCGTCAGCTCGTAGCGGTCGGCCAGCGCCATGCCCGCGCGAATAAACGCCGTGCCGTAGAGCGGGCCGGATGCGCCGCCAACCGTGGACACCAGCGTCATGCCAACCGTTTTGAGAATCGTGCCGATGTCTTTATCGGCCACGGTTGGCAGCTTGTCGAGCACGGTGGTGAAGCCGCGATCCATGTTGACGCCGTGGTCCGAGTCGCCGATGGGCTGGTCGAGCTGCACCAGCTCGTCGCGGTGCTCCTTGATTCGTGCGGCGACGCCTTCGATGAATTTAATGACGTGTTCGGCTGTGATGCGCATCCTTCGCCTCCAGTATGCAGTTCGCAGTATGCAGTTCGCAGTAGTATGGCACTGCCGACTGCATACTGCAAGCCGCTACCCGTTACTCGCCCCAGCGGAGCGCTGGCGTGTTCACCGGCGCGTCCCACAGCGCGGTGAGTTCGTCGTCGAGCTTGAGCAGCGTGAACGAGCAGCCCGCCATCTCGAGCGAGGTGATGTAGCTGCCGATCAGGTTGCGCGTGATCGTGATGCCGCGCTCGCCCAGGATCTTGGCCAGCTCGTTGTACATGATGTACAGCTCGATCTGGGGCGTGCCGCCCATGCCATTCACAAAGGCCAGCACATTGTCGCCCTTCGCGAAGGGCAGGTCGTCGACGATTGGGCCGGCCAGCATGGCCGCGATCTCGGCGGCGCTGGCAAGCTTTTCCTTGCGGCGGCCGGGCTCGCCGTGGATGCCAATGCCGACTTCCATCTCATCCTCGCCCAGCTCGAAGCCGGGCTTGCCGGCGTGCGGCACGGTGCAGGCCG
>LJCR01003818.1 GCA_001399705.1 Kouleothrix aurantiaca | reverse complement strand
TCGTGCACCTCACCGATCTGGTTATTCGAGCCGGGCAGCGCCAGCGCGCCGTAGGTGAGCGGGTTGGTGGCGAGGCTGGTCGAGTAGGGGTAGCGGCGCAAACTGCCAAGCGCGGCGGTGGCATATGCGCCCAGCGCGCGGTCGGTGCTGCGCGTATCGCCTGGGTGGGGCGTGAGCGCCAGCGCCATGAAATCGCTCCAGCCCTCGCTGCCGGTTTCTTTATTCCCCATGCAGCTGCTGTTCTGCGGCCCGCCGGTCAGGCGGTTCGAAATGCCGTGGGCGTACTCGTGGATCACGATCTCGCTGTCGAGCGAGCCGTCGAGGTCGGGCGCGGTGCTGCGCTGGAGCGTGGCCGTCACCGCGCCGTTTCCAAGCGCAGTTTTGATCGCGTCGCCATCGCTCTGGGTCATCGACAGCGCTGGGATGGTTGGGCTGACGCTGCCGACACCCATGCCTGGAGCACTCCCGGGCTGATTGTTCAGAAT
>LJCR01003820.1 GCA_001399705.1 Kouleothrix aurantiaca | reverse complement strand
GGGCATTGGTCTCGACACGTTCTGGAATGGCCTGGCCGAAGGGCGCAGCGGGGTTGGGCCGATTACCTTATGCGACCCGGGCGAATCGCCCAGCCGGATTGCGGGTGAGGTACGTGGCTTCGACCCGCGCGAGTACCTGGAGGCGAAGGAAGCGCGCCGCATCTCGCGCGCCAGCCAGTTTGCGGTGGCGGCGGCGCGCATGGCGCTGGCCGATTCGGGCCTGGCGGTGACGGACGCGAACCGCCACGAGATTGGCGCGCTGATCGCGAATGGCAGCTCGTCGCCGCCCGATACCGAGCTGGCCGCGCGCACGCTGATCGAGCGCGGCTTTGGGAAAGTGAACCCTTTCTACATCACCGGCTCGCTGCCGAACATGCCCTCGTGCCAGGTTGCCATCCAGCTTGGCTTGCTGGGCTACAACACCGCGATTGCGACCGCATGCGCCGCCAGCTCGCAGGCGATTGGCGAGGCGGCCGAGGTGCTGC
>LJCR01003815.1 GCA_001399705.1 Kouleothrix aurantiaca | reverse complement strand
GCGATAGAATACCGCAGCACAACGGCAAAAACATCAGCCAATTGGGGGTTTTCTTTTGCGCCCGGATGTGCTATACTAGTGTCATTCAAACGAGCCCCGCCACACCGGCCGGGGCATTTTTTATGCCACACGCCATGCTTCCCGAAGCCACCCTGCCGCTGCTTGCTGCGGCCTTTCCTGGCCAGAAAATCGAGCTTCTCGCCCCGACTGCGGGCGGATTTTCGCACCCAAGCGCCTTTCTGGCGATTGGCGGGCAGCGCTGCGTTGCCAAGGCGGCCGAGGCTGCGCCCAAGCGCGCCGGCCTGCGCCACGAGGCGGCGGTGCTAGGCGCGCTGACCGGGCGAGGCGTTGCCGCCCCGGCGCTCGTTGCGCTGTGCGAAAGTGCGGAGTGGGCCGTTGAAGTGCTGGCGGCGCTGCCGGGCGAGCCGGGCGTTGCGTGCTACGGGCGCGCGCCCGCCGAGCAGGATGCCGTGCTGGTGCACGAGG
>LJCR01003814.1 GCA_001399705.1 Kouleothrix aurantiaca | reverse complement strand
GTGGGATGGGCTGCTGGAGCTGGGCGGTGCTGCCGGGCTCAAGCCCGCCGGGCTGGGCGCGCGCGACAGCCTGCGCTTCGAGGCCTGCCTGCCGCTCTACGGCCACGAGATCGCCGACGACATCAACCCCTACGAGGCCAAGCTGGGCTGGGCGGTGAAGCTCGACAAGGGCGGCGACTTCCTTGGCCGCGACGCGCTGGTGCAGATCAAAGCGAACGGCGCGGCACGCAAGCTGGCCGGCTTCGAGCTGATCGACCGGGGCATTGCGCGCGGCGGCTACGAGATCCGCGACGCAAGCGGCGCGCGTATTGGAGAGGTGAGCACCGGCATGCCCGCGCCCTCGCTTGGCAAAAACCTGGGGCTGGGGCTGCTGCCCGCCGCGCTCGCCACCGAAGGCAGCGAGATCAACGTCATCGTGCGCGACCGGCCAGTGCGCGCGCGCGTGGTAAAAACGCCGTTCTACAAGCCGCGCTACAAGAAATAACC
>LJCR01003813.1 GCA_001399705.1 Kouleothrix aurantiaca | reverse complement strand
GCGCTAGTCGCTCCCACAATTCCTGCTCCGTCTGCACATCCAGCGCGCTCGACAGGTCGTCGATCACCAGTAATTCGGCGTTGCGCATGAACATCCGCGCCGCAGCCGCGCGCTGCACCTGCCCGCCCGAGAGCGTCACGCCGCCGCTGCCCACCAGCGTATCCAGCCCGTGTTCCAGCGCGTCGATGTCGCGCTCAAGCACCGCGCCGCGCACGGCCACATCCAGCGCCGCCGCCTCGTCGGGCAGGCCAAGCAGGATGTTCTGGCGCAATGTTTCGTTAAACAGGCGCGGCACCTGCGCGGTGTAGGCGGCGCGCGGCGGCACAAAGAACGCGCCCGCGTCGTCCACACGCTCGCCGTGCCAGCAAATCTCGCCCGCGTCGCGTGGCAGCAGGCCAAGCAGCGTGCGCAGCAGCGTGGTTTTGCCCGCGCCCACCCGCCCGGTCACAACCGTCAGCGTGCCGCGCGCGAGCTGCAGATCAATGC
>LJCR01003816.1 GCA_001399705.1 Kouleothrix aurantiaca | reverse complement strand
GCACCAACATCGCCGCGCTGGAGCAGCAGGATTACGAGCAGGCGCTGCTACAGCCGCTCAACAACCAGAACCTGCGGGTCTGGAACCGGGTCGGCATCATCTGGCAGCAGACCAACACCGCCGGCGACCTGGTGGTGGTCAACGACATCCGGGTGGGCACCTACCGGTTGCAGATCCGGGTCAACGGGGAGGTGAAAGAGGAATTTCCGCTCACTCGCGCCTGGAGTCGGGAGCGAGCCGCCGCTATCAGCCACGCACGAAATCAATACCTGTAACAGACAAGGAGCAAACTAATGAGCATCCCACAGCAGTACGAGATCGTCCCGGGCAGCATCGCCCACACCGCAATGCAGCACGGCGGCGAGCTGCCCAAGCCGCCGATCATGGTCGTCATGTTCGACGTCAGCTACTCGATGGAGGAGTTGGACGCCCGCTACCAGGGCCGCACCGTCAGCCGCTACGACGCCGGCGTGGCCCAGCTCAAGG
>LJCR01003817.1 GCA_001399705.1 Kouleothrix aurantiaca | reverse complement strand
AGCCAGCGCGCCGATCGCGCCCACCATTCCTGCAAACAGGCGTTTCGCGTATGGCCCCTGGCGAATTTCGGTTGCCGGGCCTGCGGGCGTTTGGATGCGCACAAATTGGAGGCCATAGCGTGCTTCGTGGCCTTCGCCGCAAAACCGTTCCGGCAGCGTATCGATGAATGTGTCAACGCCAATGTGGAGCAGCGGCGTCGCCCAGGCATCCTGGCAGGCGCGGGCCACCGAGCTCTTCCCACTGCTTGAAACACCATTGAGCACAATGATCATGGGCACCTTCCGCGCCATCCAGCCGGCGCGCTTCGATAGCAAAGTGCAGAAGTATTTGGGCCACAGAGCGCACTGGGGTGTTGTCGTGAGCTCAGCCGAACGGACTGCGAGCGTTTGCCTATCATACTAAATCCGCAAGCATACTGGCACACTGTGGGGGTTCGGGGGCGGCGAAGCCGCCCCCGAATTTTCGTTTTCTGGTGCTGTGCCACA
>LJCR01003812.1 GCA_001399705.1 Kouleothrix aurantiaca | reverse complement strand
AGGGCGAGAATGACGGTAACCCGCAGACGCAGGGCGACCCGAGCTGGCAGCCGTTTCTCAATGCGCCAAATTATCCCGAGTTTACATCGGGCGCGAATGGTGCAGTCGGCGCGCTGACCCGTATGCTGGAGCTGTACTTCGGCACGGATCGCGTGGTCTTCACGGTTGCCAGCACCAATGCAAATGCCAAGCCGAAGATACGCACCTACACCCGCCTCTCTGGCCTGGCGTCGGATACCGTGGAGGTGCGGATTTACCAGGGCCTCCATTTCCGCAGCGCGGATGAAGTGGCCCGCAAGCAGGGGCGGCAGGTGGCCGATTGGGCCTTTGGGCACGTGCTGCGGCCAATCGGCGGCTAGGGCTGGCAGAGTGGCGTAGCGCAGGAGAGCGGCATGGCACGAGCGAGCGAGCGAGCGCGCCAGCGGGCGAAGCCAAATATACCGGCGCAGGGGGGGTTGTGGGCGGGCGCGCTGATGGTGGCGCTGG
>LJCR01003811.1 GCA_001399705.1 Kouleothrix aurantiaca | reverse complement strand
ATTCATGGCGATCAGGCCCACGTATCGGCCTGATCGCCATGAATAAACTCCGCGCCGCGCTCCACCGGCACCGGCCCAAAGCTGTGATCGGTCCACACCCGCCCGCCCGTGCGGTCGCGCGCTTCAAGCAGCACCACCTGCCGGCCCGCATCGGCCAGCGCCCGCGCGGCGCCCAGGCCAGCCGCGCCCGCGCCAATCACCACAATATCTGCGTTCATATGAAAGAATCCTTCAATAACGGAATTTTGGCTATAATAGCAGAATTGCCGCACCGCACCATTGTGTAAAAAGGAGACGCCCTTTGGCTCGCAAGCCCAAGCTTCAGCTCGAACCGCCGGTGCCTGCCGGCGCGCTCGCGCCCCCGCCCGACAATAGCCTTGCTCCGGCCGAGCAGGAGTCGGTCGCTTCCATACCAGCCGCCGTGCCCGCCGAGCCGATTGTCATCACCTTCCCGTCGTGGCGGCGGCTCGGCCAGTGGGCGCTGGTG
>LJCR01003808.1 GCA_001399705.1 Kouleothrix aurantiaca | reverse complement strand
GTGCCAACCACCGGCCCAACAACCCCGCCGACGACGGTGCCGACAACCCCGCCGACGACGGTGCCAACCACGGGCGGGCCGACCACGCCGCCGACGACGGTGCCAACCACCGGCCCAACAACCCCGCCGACGACGGTGCCAACAACGCCGCCAACCAGCGCTGCGACGTTGACACCAATCAACACGCCGGTTCCCGGCACGCCAACCGCGACGCTGACCCCAGTGGTGGGCGAGCCGCCGCTGCGCCTGTTTAAGAGCGCATCAACCGCGCAGCTGCTGCCAGGCCAGCAGTTTGAATACACACTGTCGGTGTTCAGCAATAGCGCTACCGCGACGAATGTGCAAGTGTGCGACCTGATCGATAACCAGCTCGATATTGTTGGCGCAAGCGCCACAAAAGGCTCGTGCTCGGTTTCGGCCCCGACGGTGACTTGCAATGTGCCGGTAGCAAACAACCAGCCGGTCACAATCCATATTGTGGTGAAAG